>CAZHDS010000097.1:0-12126 GCA_964531495.1 uncultured Ignavibacteriales bacterium | reverse complement strand
GGGATCCATCATCGTGTTGATGACGTCTACGAATGGCACATCGGCGATCGCCGCAGCATATAGCTCCGGTCGTTGGTTGACCACAGCCCCGACGAGAAGACCACCGGCGCTGCCGCCGACGCAGACCAATTGTTCCGAAGTTGTGTAGCGGCGCTCAATCAAGTCCTCGGAGACCGCGATGAAGTCGGTGAAGGTATTCTTCTTGTTGTAGAGATGCCCGTCATCGTACCAGGGCCGCCCCATTTCCTCTCCCCCACGCACGTGAGCAATTGCGTAGATGAAGCCGCGATCGAGCAGAGACACGCGACTATTCGAGAAGTATGGATCCCAGCTGGCCCCGTAGGCACCATAGGCGTACAAGTACAGCGGATTGCCTTCTTCGCGACGTTGGTCGCGACGATACACCAGGGAGACGGGAATCCTGGCACCATCGGGAGCCTCGGTCCAGAGTCGCTCCTGAACATAATTGGCGGGGTCATAGCCGCCAAGGACCTCCATTTGCTTTTTCTTCTCCCTGGCATCGGTGACCAAGTTCAGGTCGTAGATTGTCTCGGGAGTGATCAGCGACTCAAAACCGAAGCGCAACAACTCGCTGTTGAAATCGGGGTTGTCCTCGCCCCAGCATGAATAGACTGGCGCATCGAACTCAATCCCACGGACATCGCCGGTGTCAAAATCAAAGATACGTATCTGGGTCAGGCCGTTTTCTCGTTCGTACAGCACCATGTGATCGGCAAACATGTCCAGTCCGTCCAGTTTGACCGTGTCACGATGGCCGATGACTTCCCGCCAGTTCTTGTAGATGGGTCCGGTCACCGGTGCTTGCATCAACCGGAAGTTCAGAGCCTCGTCGTTGGTCACTATGAAGAAGTAGTCGCCGTGGTGATAGACATCGTATTCGATCCCCTGCCGTCGCGGGCTGACCATGCGAAACCGGCCGGTAGGATCATTGGTGGAAAGAAAGTGCACTTCATCGGTTGTCATACTACCGAGTTGCAGGAGCAAGTAAGCCTGACTCTTGGTCTTGGCGACAGAAAGCCAGTAGGATTCATCCGCCTCCTCGTAGACGAGGACATCGTCGGCCCGGTCAGTCCCAAGAACATGGCGATAAAGCCGGTAGTCACGCCAGGCATCGTCGGCGACAGTATAGAAGACGGTGCGGTTGTCGGCTGCCCATTCGATCTCAGTGGAGATGCTGTCGATGGCGTCAGGATAGACCTCGCCTGTCTTCAGGTTCTTGATTTGCAGGCGGTAGCGCTCGTTGCCGGTCGTATCGATGGCATAAGCCGCCAGATGGTGGTTCGGGCTGACCTGCATGGTGCCCAGGCTGAAAAACTTCTGACCGGCGGCCAAAACATTCTCATCGAGGATCACTTCTTCTTCAGCCTCAAGCGACCCGAACTTGCGACAGTGGATCCGGTATTGCTGTCCCTCCACAGTGCGCGTGTAGTAGTAGTACTTGTCCAGTTTCACCGGGACAGACAGATCGGTTTGCTTGGTTCGCGCGATGATTTCATCATACAGCTCCTGCTGGAGCTTTTTGGTCGGTGCCATCACCGTCTCGGTGTAAGCGTTCTCAGCCTCCAGATAAGCGATCACATCGGGGTTGTCCCGTTCGCGCAGCCAGAAATAGTTGTCGATCATTTCCTGGCCATGAATCGTATCGGTACGGGGCTGAATCTGAGCCACCGGTGGTACCGTCGGGTCGGTTTGACTGCACGACACGAAGAGCCCACATGCCGCCAACGCCAAAGCCACAATAATGATAGAGTTACGTCGAATCATCAGCTGTCCATCCTCCGTTTCAGATGCCCTCAAGCCATTTCAGTCAACATACATCCTCAATCTGAGGACGTCAACACTGGATAGGAACCGCACCGAAAGCTGGCTGTTGAATTACCTATGAGAGCCTCAAGCCCAATTACCGTTGCACAAATCGACCTTTCTTCCGATATTAGATAGATACCTGGTCCCGCCCCAAGTGTTTCGATTGAGAGGTAGCGAGGTGTCTTCGAGAACGACAATCATATTGGTAGCCTTGATGCTCCTCGCGAGTGTACCGGCGGTTTCTGGACCGCTAACCCTCATCAGTTATCAGGGACGGCTCATGGGCAACGACGGCCTCCCAGTTTCCAACGGTTCGCACGAGGTTAGCTTTGGCCTGTACGCTGACTCTCTCTCAGGAGGACCGCTCTGGGCGGAAAGCGCTCTCGTCCAAACTTCGTCAGGACTGTTCTCCCACCTGCTTGGCTCAGTGAATCCCATACCAACAGAGTTGTGGCTTGGGCGCGACGCAATCTTCCTGGAGTTGATCATAGGCAGCCAGCCTCAGAGCCCCCGCAACCGCATCTCGGCTGTGCCCTACGCCGCCGTGGCCGGAAACCTGGAGCTTGAGGGTGATTCTGGCTTCACGGTGCTTCGAACCGATGGTGCCTTCGGCGGCAGCCTGAACCTCAATACGCTCCTGGGCGATACGGGCATAGTCCTGCACGGCGGATTCACTGGCGACAGTGCCGTGGTCCTGCCTGACTCGTCGGTCAATTCCTCCGAGACTTTGGATGAGGCTGGCTTCACCTATTCCGTGAATAGCTCTTCGGTTGAGCTGAGGACCAATGAAATGACTGACCTCGTCGTAATCGGCATTGAGCCGCCGACCGACGGCTATGTCATCCTCGATGGCAAGTGTTACGTGGAGCTCTATGGCACCACCGGGCCCAACGTGGCTCTTGTCCAGATTGACTATCAAGAGGGTGGACCGACCGAGTTTCCCTACTACACCCTGGCCGGTTTGTCTGGCTATGCTAATTCAGGCTCCAATTATTTCCCCGTGTATGTCACGAGAGCCTATTGGATTGAGGCCGGCGAGCAGTACGAATTTCGGATGGAGGGCCGGGCCTCCTATCCAGCCCCGGCCAAGGCCACGACCTGGGATCACATTCTCCGGGCGACTTTCTTGCCCACCGGATATGGCTATACCAGCAAAATCACATCCGACCCTGGGGATCATCCCTCTCCCCGCCTGTTGGATGTATTTGACCCGATGAATCCGGACTCCGATGTGAAATACTACGAGATCGACCTGCGCTATTATGAGCAACGATCGCGAAGGAACGGCTTCGATCGCTGAGCAATCAATTCCGCCCCACCTGCCAACCCGAATTTGCGAACTCTATTTGATCAGGATCATTTTGCGCGAGGCCGCTTCACCGTGGTGGCTGAGGCGATAGAAATAGACACCGCTGGCCACTTGCTGACCGCCGGAAGTGGTGCCATTCCAACGAATAGAGTGATGACCGGAGGCATACAGACGATCAGTCAGGGTCGCCACTCGACGGCCGAGCAGGTTGTAGAGATCGATGGTCACTTGACCGGCGTTCTGGAGGCTGAACTCAATCGTAGTAGCCGCATTAAACGGATTGGGGTAGTTCTGAGATAGGGCGAAGCTGCCCGGCAACTGTGGCGCTGACTTCCCGGCTCCTTGACCAAAGGAATAGAGGTGAATCGAGCCGCCGTTCGATGTCGCCAGCATCGATGAGTCCACGGCAATCTGCTTTCCGGACATTCCACCCCAGTCGAGCAGGTCTGGGACATCGGTAGAAAAGTCGTAGATCGCCACTCCGCCTCCCCCAACCGTGTAAAGACGACTATCGAAAATGGTGGCTGCCTTGACGTCCAGGGCAAGAGTAATGACCGTGTCAATCGTCGGATGACTGGGATCATCGATGCTGATCCAGCGCAAACTCTGGCCCTGAAAGCACAGCAGGCGACCATCCCGAACCAGAAGCTGGCTCGCGACGCCGCCGACTGACACTGACGACATGTAGGCCATGGGAGGCGTCACACCCATTCGATAGACTATGAGCGTACCCTTGTCCGTCGCCACAACCAATAGGTCGCCGATCACAGCCGCAGCTGTGATCCCGAGCCCGAACTGCCAATCGAGACGTGGCTCTATCCAGGCGGAATCATGCAGCGTGAAGACTCCCACGTGCTTGTCTCGGATCAGGATTAGAGCCGCCTCGCCTTTGGCTGTCTGGTCGAAAAACTGGAGTCTGGCGTCCTGGCTGAAATCGGTAGTTAGAGCCGTTTGCACGTAGTTGGAGTCTTGGTCGTGAGCGTCGCCAATCAGCGTCAACCGATTGGAGCCGCCAAACAGTACGGCCAAGTACCCAGCCGCCTTCGTTACGGCATTGACTGTTCCGGGATTGCTGCCCAGCGTGAATTGAAGCTGAGGTTGGTCCAGAGATACATCGTATACGTCGAGGGGATTGTTACTTCCGCCCGAAAATAAGTGATCATCGAATAGTGCCAATCCCCGAATAGGTCCCGGTCGGTGAAAGGCCGCCTGCGGCTCGGCCACGTGCTCCAGGCTGTGAAGAACCAAGCCACCGTCGTCACCCGGAAGCAGCAAGTTGTACTCGTTATTGGCCCACACTATGTCGCCATCGATCGGACCGTCACCCAGCATCACCGTGGCCAGGGAGTCATAGGTGTACCTATGGCGCAAGTAGGCTACTCGGTCCTGAATCAGCAGCATAAGCGTATCGAAAGCAAAAAACGTCTCGGCAGCAGGGATGTCCCCCAGAGTACCGACGATTCCAGACCCGACCAGCCCGAACTCGCCCAGATAGACGCCCTGGTTAACTCCTGAAATCAGAACCCCGGTCCCGAAGGGGAAGAAACTCGACACCCGAAAAGGAATCCACAGGTAGTCTATGAACCGCCCGAAGCCGGCGGCATTCAGGTCGTATCGAGCGATGCCGTTATATTCATCCAGGATCAGAAGAGTGTGCCCCTCCAGGTGCATGTGTGTACACAGGATAGGCAGCATGGTCGAGTCCGAAAACTCGTACTCCTGGTTGCCGTCCAGGGTGAATCGCCAGACGCCGTCAAAGTAGGCCGAGACAAACAGGTCATTGCCATGCAAAACAAAGTCGGCGAACTCCGTTCCAGGGTGCATCCCCCCGAGGCGAGTAAGCTGAGGAAGATTGCTGATATCAATAAGGATCAAACTGTCACTGATGGTCTTGACCACCAAAATCTCATTGAAGACCCGCATCTCGACCGATCGTTCATCCAGCAATAACGTGCTCAGGCTGAAGTACTCACCAAACTCGGGATCGAACTGCGAGACAGCCACTCCTTCGGCCGAAACCCCGACCACATAGTCACCCACTTGACGAACCGCCTCGAACCGGTTCCACAGCAGGGTATGATCCGGCCCGGACGCCAGATCGGCCACGGCTGCGCCACCCAATAGCAGACTAATCGCGAGTGCCACCTGTATCGGCCAGTTCTTCATCGCAGTAGCATCATCTTTCTGGTCAAGGTGTGATCGTCCGTAAGCAATCTATACAGGTAGATACCCGAGGCATAGTCGCCGCCGTCGAAGACAACATCGTGCTCACCGGGTGCCAGCAAGTCATCAACAAGGGTGATCACCCGCTGACCCAGGACATTGAATACATCCAAACGCACCCGGGTGGACTGCGCCAGAGTGAAACTTATGGTAGTGCTGGGATTAAATGGGTTTGGAAAGTTGCCTGTCAGTTCGGTTGATCCCGGAAGCGACGATGGTGAGTCCTCAAGGATCTCGGTCGGCAGGGATCGGGGTGATGGCGGCACTACACCGCTATTCAGGTTATCCACGAGAAAACGCCCTATATTGGCACCATTGTCGGAGGAAGCATCGAAGTCCCAAACGAGTATTTCCAGACCATCGCTCACGAGAATGAGTTCCACCAAGCCATCGCCGTCCAGATCATCTACCAAGGGAGCATACCGCGACGAAAAGACCTGGCCCGGACGAGTCGGCGTGAGAATCGGAAATCCGGGCAGGAGACGGCCCTGATAGTCCAAAACGTGGACCATCTCAAAGCCGGTGCTGGGCAAGATGTAACCAGACCGGAAGATTATCTCGGGGTGCTCATCTCCAGTCAGGTTGGCCACGGTAGGCGTGCCAAAAGTCATCAAAGCATCGTAAACGACAGCGTCGCTTCGGCCATTATCGACGAAGGCTGATCCATCGGCTCTGAAGATGTGTAGCTGGGCGACGTCGTACTCAAAGAAGGTCGCCATGATTTCCGGAACGCCATCTAGATCGAGATCGGCGGCAATCGGGTACGAACCCAGCCAGCCCTGGGCTGAAGGCATGGCCGCCGGCCATCCCGGGAGCTCATTCACGCCGGATGTTCTGACCCAGAAAGTCGGGATGTCGAACTCATCTTGACCCAGCGCGATTACCTCAGGGACCTGGTCGCCATCAAGGTCAGCCAGAACGGTGCCGTAGACGTCGTACATGTACTGGACTAGAGGCGTTTCATCTCCGAAGGCTGGCTGACCCGTACGACCCTCAAAAATGCCCACACCAGAAATCGGCGGAGCGGCGGCATATGAGGCTATCACCTCGTTGACACCATCGCCGGTGACGTCATAGCCAGTTACGAAAGGAGAAGTTCCACCACCCATCAAACGATTGCTGGACACACGGGCGTTGAAAGTACCGAACAGACCTCCGAGAGAATAATGATAAGGGGTGCCATCAAACTCGTAGGCCATGATATCACCCCTGATATTTATTATGACGATCGCCGAGTCCTCGGCCATCCCCAGCCTGGTCACCGTAGGATTGGGATAGCCGTAGCCATAGTTGATGCGGCCGGTGTAGCAGACCTGTGGCCACCCTTCGACAGGAGTACCATCCGAGTTTATCGCGTGGATGGCGCTGTCGGAAGTGAAGATTATCTCCGGCAATCCATCCCGATCAATGTCATAGACAGCCGGTACGCAGCGCACATTAGTACCACTGAGGACGGGGAAGCCAGAAACAGGGATGCCATAGCGATCAAAAACAAACAGCCCGCTGGTGGTTGCCAGGACTAGTTCTTTGGTGCCATCGGCATCCAGATCGGCGAGGACTGGAGAAATCGCTCCGTAGTTGTTGACCGCCACCGGCCAGCCCTGGGCAAAGGCGGAAGACACTTCTACTTCGACGGAATCCCGCAGCACCTCGGAATCATAATAGCCCTGTACCACGAACTGGAAGCTCCCGGTATCAGCTCCCGAGGCTGTCCATTGAAAGAGGAGCGAGTCGAAATACTCCCCGGCCGAACCGATAAGGCGCTCCGTCGCTTCGCCAGTTTTGCGATATGAGACAACCATTGAGTCATACCCCGGGCCGTAAGCATTTCCCACAATAGTGATATTGAACTGTAACTCCTCGCCGGAAAGCGGACTCAGTATCTCCAGTTTGCGACGCCGGACATTCAGGCAATTGGTAGTATTGGTGTTTCCATGTTTGTCGGTGACTCGAAACACCAGAGGCCCTTCCTGGGTGGTGTCAGCGAATACATAGAGAATCGAATCGGCCGGGACCTGATCGGCAGTGGCCAGAAACTCAAACTCGGACGCCGCCCAACCCGTGGCGTACTCAAGCAGCCAACTGCCGTTGTAGCCTGCAACGGCAGCTACCTTTATCTCAAAATCATCGGTATAACGATTGCGCCGAATAGGCTCAACAAGGGCTAGTCCCCCGTGATCCAACAGCTCAATAGCTCCAGCCACGTTCAAGCTCCCGTACCCCGAAAGCGAATCCAGTCCCGGCATGGAAGAGCCGTCGCCGAATGGATCGACCAGATCGGTGGCTCCGAGTCGCAATAGCTCCTCCAACTGATCCAGGGTCAGGTCGGGGCGCCACGAAAGGATCGCTGCTGCCCCGCCCGCCACGGCTGGGGCTGACATCGATGTTCCATCGGCAAGATAATAGAGACTGTCGGGGTCGACAATTCGGATGCCGGGCTCACCGTTCTTTTCGTACATGTCAGTGCCGGCCGCCCGCAATGACATGATGTCCTGCCCCGGCGCAACCAGGTCTATATGAGCCCCATAGGTTGAGAAGTAGGTCACGTAGCCATCGGAGTTACTGGCCCCGATCGTAAATGCGTCCTCGAAGGCAGCCGGGTAGAAGCGTGTATTGTCAGCGGTGTTACCAGCCGCAATGGTGACAAAGACACCATTGGCGCGGGCGAAATCAAGAGCTTCCTTGAGTACGCTCGATACGAACGGCGTGCCCCAACTGAGATTGATGATCTGGGCCCCAGCGTTGACGGCGTAAATTATCCCGGCGGCCCCGATGGCGGTGGTGGCATTCGGATGCATCTTGACCGGCATGATGCGGGACCGAGCGGCGATTCCGGCCACCCCGAACTGATCGCTCAGAGCCGACACGATACCAGCCAAATGGGTCCCATGGCCGATGATGTCGGTCGGGTCGTTGTCACCCTCGGGATCGAAAAACTCAAGAATGTCGCCAGACACATCGTAGCCTAGCGTATCATCGACATAACCGTTGTGGTCATCATCAATGTTGTTGTATGGAATCTCGTCCGAGTTGCGCCACAGCACCTGGCTTAGTTCCGGGTGCTCGACATCGGTACCTGAGTCAACGATCGCCACGACTACCGACGTTGTCTCGGTCGGCGAAGCCTTGTAGTATGGCGAAATGTTGATATCGACACCGGGCATTCCTTGCATCAGGAGCAGTTCATCGTTGTTGTTACCGTCCCAACGCTTGATGCCAAGATAGTATTGACCAGTGTTGTTTAGATACCATTGGTTGGCGAAGAGAGAGTCAACGGGATAGTCGAAGAACTCCACCCAGTACTCAGGCTCGACGTATTCAATGTTTGCCTCATTGACCAGCGACGCAATAGCACTGACTCCCATAGCGCGGCTTCCGGGCTGAAAGACGAGGAATCGTTGCCAGACCTCACGTCCCTGGAGGTCGTCGCGCAGAATAGCTCTTGATACCGGTCCGAGCTCACCGGCGCTGGCCAAAGCGAGCCGGACATTGTCGAGCTTCACGTCCGGTTTCAATTTTATGATATATCGCCCGGTTGGACCGGTTGGCTGATTGTCCAGATCCAGAACGGCCAGACTGCTCGACGAACTCAATAGTAGAGTCGCCAGAATCCAGATTCCAATTCTCACAATAGACAACAAATCAATCCCCTTATCGACCGGCAAGCGGCCACCACCGCATCCGACTTGGTCCAGGTACTCACTGGTTTGACGAACAGTCTTGGGGTTTCGTGCAAGGCACTTACAGCTACTCATAAGATACTATCAGACAAACAGTTGTCAAGACATTCCAGTTCCCACTATTTCGCTTCAGCGGTGATCTGACGACGTTCTTGGTTGACAGAATGCGCAATCGCCGCTATCTTGCTCAAAACGCAGCATTTACGTCTTTCGCATAAGTCACGAACCAAACAGCAGGGAACGATCAATGTTTCGCCAAACGCTCACCACAATAGCAATTGTTATGCTCTTCACGGTAATCAGTGCCTCAAGCCAAGCCGCCGTTGCCATCATTGCCGATCACACCGTGATCGATGATTTTGATTCCATTCCTGGGACAATCATCCAGGCCATCAGCACCCAGTACCTCGGATACTATGCCCATACATCGCACGGCAGTCAGATCATGACCGGCCTAACCATGCTGGAGGCCGAGAACGCCCTGCTTGCACCGCCCTACATCTATGAGGATGGTGGCGACCTTGGTCACGTGGGTGACACCAGCTGGGTACCTGCCTGTCGGACATACCTGGATGGCCACACCGGAACCAATCTAGTCATGTTCTCCTGGTGTGGTGGTTGTTCTGACAATACCGAGGAAGGCATCAACATATACTTGAACAAGATGGCCGAACTCGAAGGGGACTACCCTGATCGGTCTTTCATATACATGACGGGGCATCTTGATGGAACGGGTCCGACAGGCAACCTCTATGTCCGCAATGAGCAGATCAGATCGTACTGCGTGGCCAACAACAAGATCCTCTTCGATTTCGCCGACATCGAGAGCTACGCCCCAAACGGAACCTACTACCCTGACGGCAGCGATGCCTGCGAATGGTGTTATACGTGGTGCGACACCAACTCCTGTCCGACATGCTCCGACTGCGCCCACTCTCACTGCTTCAACTGCTATCTCAAGGGCAAGGCGTGGTGGTGGATGATGGCTCAACTGGCTTCCACGGACACGTGCTACTGTACGACTGATTGCAACGACGACGGAGTGTCCCTTTCCGTCGCGGACATGGTCTATCTTTCACAGTTTGTAGAAGGCTATGGACCGCCACCCGTGCAACTTTGGCAAGGTGACCTCACTGGCGATGGCTATATTGATCATATGGACGTCCTACTGTATCAGGCCTACCTCGACAGCGGGTTGGCAGTCTTCCCGGAATTCCCAATCCCGACAACTTGCAACCCGGATACTACGTGCGGTTCTTGCTGCGCCCCCGATGGTTCCGACTGCCGCACCCTGGCTGAATACCGGTGCCTGGAGATGAGCTGGGACTACCTGGGAGACGGGACCAGTTGCTCTGCCGATTCGTGTCCGTCCCCCGCCACCGGGGCCTGTTGCGACAGCGCTCTCAACTGCTACCAAGCAACTCAGGCGGACTGCCAGAACCTGGGCAACGATTACACGGGGGACGACGTATCGTGTGATCCGGCCCCGTGCGGAGTGTCATGTTGCGCCATTGTTGGAGATGTCACCCACGATACCGACGGCCCGAACATTGCGGATCTCATATTTCTTGTGCAATTCATGTTCCAGGATGGGCCTGAGCCGGTTTGCCTGGCGGAAACTGATATCAATGGCAACGGAGCAGGGCCTGATATCGAGGATCTGATTTACCTGGTGACCTTCATGTTCCAAGATGGACCGGCTCCGGTTGCTTGCGACTAAGAAGCGATGCCGAGCCTGATAATAGTATTTCTAGGGTTGACAGCCTTTGATTGACATTATAAGATTGGAGTTGCACGTGCACAATGTGGTTTGGCAGCGATATTGAGTTGTTTTTGAGCCCGGAACAAATCTGGGCCCTCAGGTGTTATACATGTGGTACTAATGTACTTTGGGAGGGTGAGATAATCACCGACGAATTCTGGTATCCACTCGACACTTTCCTGCCGAACTACATATGGTCATGCGATTTGCTCGTTGGTATAGATTGGTCCCATAGCAAAGCACGCGGGCGCAGTTCCCCTCCCCCTGAGCCCGCTTTCAAAGTCCCTCCGGTCTGCTGAGCACACAGCCGGAGGGGCGTTTTTTTGACAGAACACCCAGATTGGGCCGCAAGCGACCGCCGGACAACAACATACGGATACAGCCCCGACTGCAGACAGGCTTCACAAGGCCTTGCGAGTCTCTGGCTCCCACCAGCCTCTAAAACCAGCCTCGCCCACGCCGGGGGAGCTCGAAGCCATGATGATAATGCCTCCTCCGAAATCTTAGGACAGCAGCGACTTTTGGCCTGCCTGAATCTCTTCTATTAGTTGCTCAGCGGAGTTTCCATCCGATATATAGAGTATATGGGAAAGAACCACTAATTCATGATCACTGTAGTCCGCCAACTCATCAGGAACGTCTTCACCTCCTGGATGGCCATGGTCATCGGGATCGTGGTGACGTTCTTTTTCACACCGTACCTGATCGACAAACTCGGTCAGGGCCAGTACGGGATCTGGTCGCTGGTGTTTTCTCTAGTGGCCTATATGCGTCTTGCCGATGTGGGCATGAACCAGGCCATTTCGAGGTTTGTTTCCAAGCACTTTGCGACTCGCGACTGGCTCGGCCTCAACCAGGTAGTCAGCTCGGCGGCACGGATCTATCTGTTCGTATCGATCGCGATTGTGGTTGCCTCAGCTTCCATCGCCTACGGCCTTCTCCAGCATTTTCAGATTGACCCTGAGTATCTCCGCATCGCCCGCATCACGTTGGTCGTAATCGGAGCTAACCAGGCCGTGACCTACATGTTCATCCCGTTTGCGGCGCTACTGCCCTTCCACCGCGCGGATATCGTATGCTACTTCGAGGCAATGCAGCTCCTGCTGCAAACGGCGGCAATCATCATCCTGCTGGAGCTGAACTATGGCTTGATAGTGATGGCCTTTGTCGTCCTGACGCTGAACATGCTTTCTCATAGCCTTCGTTATTGGCTGCGCCGGCGCATGTTTCCGGAAGTGCGTTTTTCGATCGCGGCCATCACCCCTGAGAAAACCAAGCTCCTGCTCTCGTATGGTGCCACCTCACTGATGATTGTAGCGGCCTGG
>CAZHDS010000096.1:0-12150 GCA_964531495.1 uncultured Ignavibacteriales bacterium | reverse complement strand
TCCTTCATGGCCCGCCCGCCCAAATGGTGAATACCGGGGCGGCCGTTGGCAGTCGGAGGACCTTCGTAGAAGACGAAATGGGGGCGATCCTTGGCTTCCTCGATAGTTCTCTGGAAGATGTTCTTGTCATCCCAGAACTGAAGCACTTGCTCCTCGGCGGCCGGGAGGGAGAAGTTTTCTTTGAGTGGGTCGAATTTCATGGTCAGGTTCCTTTTTACCGTTTCCATAGGTACCTTTATTCGGCCGATTTGTAAAGGTTTTTCACCTGAGAGGACGTTGACACGACTCTTGCCATCAGCTTTATTTGCTCACAAACCAAAACAGACACTCGGAGAACCAAAATGGCCGAAGGAACCTTTGCTACTGCGATCAACTGCATGGATGGCCGTACCCAGCAGCCTGTGATCGATTGGATGAAGAAGAAATACGAGGTCGATTACGTCGATATGATCACCGAACCCGGTCCGGATGGGATCATGGCTCGGCGCGAGATGGACTTGATCAAGCAGATCAAGAACCGGGTGCTGATCTCGGTCGAGAAACATGGCTCGCAGGTGATCGCTTTGGTCGCCCACGGTGATTGCGCCGGTAATCCGTGCAGCAAAGATGAGCATCTGGGGCACTTGCGCCGCTCCATGGAGTTGATTCGAGGCTGGGAGCTGCCGGTCGAGATCGTCGGCCTCTGGATCGACGAGGAAAAATGGGAAGTTGACCCGATTATGTTCATCAGCAAGCCCTAAGGGGGGGGCCTTGGTCGAAAACGGGACCTGAGCCGGGGAAAATCAGCGACGGATTCGCCCAAAACAGATTTTCCAAAAACCTTTACTTTGTGATCAAAACACACCATGTTCACGGCGACGCGAATCTAAATGGAAATGGGTAAAGGTAAAAGGAGAAAATCATGAACACGAAAACACTTCTGCTACTGGTCTTGAGTATGGCCTTAGTGGCTATGATGATTGGCTGTGGAGCCCAAGAAGACACGGCTACGGTCGATGACGTCGCAGACAAGACCACGGAAATGGCCGGCGATGCCGCTGAAGGTGCGGCGGATGTTGTCGCGGAAGGTTTTGACGCGGTCAAAGCTGAGTTTTGTGGTGGCATGAAGACCACTGTCGATGAATGGAATGTCAAGATTGCCGACTGTGAAACGAAACTGGCGGCAATGCCTGAAATCGCCCAGAAGCCTCTGGCCGAACCGGTCAAGACTCTCAAAGCAAAGGGTGCTGCCCTGGCCGCCAGCGTGACAGGTTTGGAAGGCGCCACCGAAGAGACTTTTGACGCCGAGAAGACCAAGGTCGAAGCGTCGCTGGGTGAAGTGAAGGGTGCCTACGACAAGGTTATGGGCCTGTTTTAGCCCAGCCATTACGGGTCAAGTCGACTTACGAGATCCTCGTGCCACACCGGCGCGAGGATCTTCTTGTTTTGAGGAGGCCGCTCTCAGACTGTCAACAAGCTTGCTGCAATGCCGATAATGAGCTTATATGAAAGTACGGGCGGATCATAACCACGGACCCTCGTCGCATAACATTGAGAGAACGGGATAATTGCCTTGAATGACCAGCTGCCATCGCCGGGCCGACGCGACTTGATCACGCACGACCGGGATGCTATTCATCGCACGATCATGGCCAACCAGCGTACGTTTCTGTCGTACCTGCGCACGGCCCTGACGTTTTTCGTGGCTGGGATCTCGTTCGTGAAGTTTTTTGAGGTCCTGATTGTCGAGATTATCGGCTGGGCCTTCATTCCAATCGGCATTGCGACTTTTTTCGTCGGCCTCGCCCGCTACAACAAGCTGCGCGTCCGTCTCGCCCGCATGACCACCCCTCTCCACCACGACAAACACTAGATCCGGTAGACCAACGCCTTCGATCTGGACTAGGCATACGCCTCGTTGTTAAGCACGGAACCGGAGCCGGGCTGGGGCCCTACAGCTTGCGGTGCGATCCGTTGATTAGTATATCCCGTTTGATGACGCAGTTCCGCCAACACATTGTTTCAATGAGCCACTCCGGCCAGAACATGTTATCAGCCTGAGAGCAAATAATGGAGGTAATCATGTACTCTATGGTCGCAGCAACAGCTAGTTTGTTACTATTGTTCATGCCGATTGCGGCAGTAGCTGTGGAGCAGGCTGATTCAGAATACTACCGAGGCATTATGTTCTTTCGTGACAGCGTCAGCAATGTCGTCTTTCCTACGAACGTAAATGGAATTGTGTTCGACGCTACTGCCGACTTTGCCGCTGATTCGGCCACGGGAATGCAATGGGCTTGGCTCGGTCCGATAAGGGTGCACTCCGTAATCTACGAGGATACAGTGATGGAGCTGAATTCTCCATCCCAGCTGACAGGTATCAGCGTCGGGCCAGAGATGCTTGCTGCATTGGCCGACATTCGATCACGGCGGCTGATAAGAGAATTTTCCTCGTTTCGACCTGAAGACACTCTGACCTGGGACTGCGTACTGGGCCGATGGCGCCACGAACCGAATTCCGCGTTATGGTTCGAAATCCACTTTTCTACCAGTATACTTATGGATTCCGCTCTTGAGCGGGTGAAGGCAGTCCCGTACATTTTTGGGCCGGGGGGAATCCCTGTGCCAACAGTGGACGGGTGGATGGAGAGCCCGGTCGATCCCCCGGATACCCACCCGTAGACGGGTGGGCCGCTGAGCCGCAGCCCCACCCCCCCTACTCGATCAACTGTTCGACCTCGGAGACCTGCAGTTCGAACAGACGCAGGTTGGCTTCCACTGGTCCGGGAGTGCCCATATCAACCCCGCACTTCTTCAGGATCTCGATCGGATAGTCCGAACCACCGGCGGCCAACAGTCCCAGATACTTCTCAATGATGCCCTTATCGCCGCAGAGGAATTTGTCGAGGATCGCGTTCGAAGCAGCGTATGACGTCGCATACTGATAGACGTAGAAATTCAGATAGAAATGCGGGATACGGCTCCACTTGAGGATCGAGAGATCATCGACCGTCATGCCATCGCCAAAGTACTTCTGAGTCAGATCACGCCACATCAGAGTGAGCATATCAGGGGCCAGGGCCTGGCCTTTTTCGACTATCTCGTGAATAGCGAGTTCGAAACTGGCGTACATGACCTGATTGAAAAACGTGCCGACGGTATTGTCGATCTGACGATTGAGAATATACAGCCGGTCGCGATCATCGGTCGCCTTCTTGAGCAGATGCTGGGCTAAGAGACCTTCGTTCAGGGTCGAGGCGACTTCGGCGACGAAGATAGAGTACTGCGCCTTGGGTAGTGGTTGCGCCGCATTGGAGCGGAAGCTGTGCAGCGCATGACCCATCTCGTGGGCCAGCGTGAACATGTTGTCGACGGTGTCATTGTAGTTCATCAGCACAAACGGATGGGTACGATAGTTGCCCCAGCTATAGGCACCCGAGCCCTTGCCATCGGTCTCGTAGGCATCGACCCAGCGCGAGTCAAAAGCAGTCTTGATCGTAGCGCAGTACTCATCGCCGAGCGGCTGAAGCGCCTCGATGACCTCGGTAACGGCCTGTTCATAAGGGACTTCGTAATCACGATCAGGGCAAAGCGGACACATCATGTCGTACGGCTTGATCTCATCGAGCTTGAGAACGCGCTTGCGCAGTTTGACATAGTCATGAAGCCCTTTGAGATTGTTTTCGGTGGACTCGATTAGCGACTTGTAGACCGAAACCGGGATATTTCCATGGTCAAGAGCGGCATGCAAAGCACTGTCAAACCGCCGCGCCCGAGCATAGAAGATATCGGTGTTGACCTGAGCCGAGAGTGACGCGCCGAGGGCATTGACGTGGTCGCGGTACACTTCGTAGAAGCGGTCGTTGGCGTCCTTGCGGACCCGGGCATCGCTGGACTCGAGAAACTTCGCAAAACGCTGCTTGGTGAGCTTTACCTCGACACCGTCCGCGTCCTTGATTGACGGGTAGGTCAAGTCAGCATCGTTCAACATCGTGAAGATCGCATCGGGGCCGCGCGCCACCATGCCGGATTGCGCCAGAAGCTCTTCGACCTCATCGGAGCGAATATGAGAGCGGGAGCGGATCAGCTCTTTGATGTAGAAATCGTACTCATCGGTCCTTTCAAAGCCATCCGCCAACTCAAGAAGCTTGGCCTCCTCCACCTCAAGAAGTTCCGGCTCGAGGAACGCAAAGGCGGCACCGGATTCAGCATCAAGCATCGCCACCCGGTCGACCATGGCCTGGTATTTCGATACACGGTTGTCAAGATCGAGATTGAGCTTGGCGTACTGAAACAGATCGCCGACGATCCGGGACAATTCCGTGCGGGTGGTCAGGCATTCGTACAGATTCGAGGACGACAGGGTCGTCTTGCCGACATACCCAATCGCACTGGCGATCATGTTCTTGGCGCGATCGAAATCCTTCTCCCAGACAGCATCATCGGAGTAGAGATCGCTCAGGTTCCACTTGAGCTTGTCGTCGATTGTATCGCGAGTCTTGAGGGAGGATTCCGGAGTCGGTTTGGTATCGGTAGCCATGATGTGCCTTTCGGGTTCTGGTTCAATCAGTAGCGCCAATAAAAGGAATTTCGGAAGAAAAGCAAGGGAGGGGGATCCTTCGTTCATGGCCCAAAAACCTTCTGGCATGTCATCCTGGCGGTGACCAGGACGCAGGCAACTTGCCTGCTCCGCTGTTGTCGGACGTGGGTAAGACCGGATTGAGTTCGCCCCCGGTGGAAAACGGAAATCGTTGAGACCGACAATCCGAGTTGGCGGGACTCTTGCGATGCTGTCGCTATATGACTGGGCCCCAGCCTTCGCTGGGGTGACCCGCACGGTGTCTGTTTTGCTCCCAATAGGCGCGAAGCGGGCAGGCACCGCCTGCCTCTTTTCCGACACCGTCGGAAGCGGCCCCGTGGTGCTATTGAACCGCTAACTCGAATCGGTCCGAAGGAGAGAAACACACGCTGTGTGTTAGAATTGGGTGGTGCAGAACGGTTTGCTGGAGGTTCTGAAAAGGCTGTCAAGCCTGTCCAGATATTTGTCGTTCGAAATCGTCACCAATCCAAAATCATATAGTGATCGGAAATTTACCGCACCCATTATCAGTGACGAAAAATCAGAGTTGTCGATCTTAATCTCAATCTGCGTCGGTGAATCTGACTTCTGAAGCCGCGCTTTGCCTTTGTGGAATCGAATCACACGGCGACCATGGTTGGCGCGCAAGAAAGAATCGTTGACCGTCAGTCCCAGCCTGACTGTCTGACCTTGAAAATCGCGATTGGCCATGAGTTCAAAGAGGCGCTCGACATTCAGCACCCGGTACATCATGCCGACACCGGAGGCGTGGCTTTCGTGATAGAGCGGCGGTAATAGCCGCCCGGAACCATTGCCAGGATCGAGGAGGAGGAAATGAAAGTCCTCGTCGGGGGTACTGATATCGACACTGCCGATCTGGTCGAATTGTGTGTGGAGAAAGGTCATCAGCTCCAACAGCACGTCCGGGTTTTCATAACAAAGCTCGGTGACTTGGATATTGTTGTCGAGCCAGTTGTCGGAACCCTTCTGAAATGTGAAGAGCAGGTAGCCCAGAACCCGGCCGGATTCAACGTAGCCCACCCAGCGCTGTTTCTGGTTGAATTCCCCGGCTATCTGCCTCGCGAGCACAAGCGACTCGATAGCACCGTTGGTACGACCGACCCAGCGATTGTAGCAGCCGTTGAGGGCAGGTATGTCCGCTTTCTCCAGCCAGCGCACGTGACGGCTGTGTTTGCCCCGGGGCAGGTTGCCCGGCTTGACCCGGTATTGATGTATTTTCAGTCCCAGCCCGGCCCCCATGCTGCGATAGAAGTCCGTGCGGAAAGGCCAGAGCACCGCAATCGGCGACTGCCGGCGGCGATAGTGATTGAAATAGAACGACATCATGCGCTTGGCGATATGCTGGCGCTTGTGCAGAA
This sequence comes from uncultured Ignavibacteriales bacterium, assembly GCA_964531495.1. Classification (GTDB taxonomy): domain Bacteria; phylum Zixibacteria; class MSB-5A5; order GN15; family FEB-12; genus DAOSXA01. The sequence continues at coordinate 6,213 of CAZHDS010000096.1, read as the reverse complement.
GGCTGACGCCCAGGGCACCACCGCCGCCCGCCAGAACCATATTGCCGAAGAGGTTCATGGTGAAATCGGACAGCCGCACGGTGGCAAGCATCTCGCCATCGTCATAGTAACCGTAGTCAGCGACGCGCGGATCATCGTGCGACCGAAGGACCCGCTGGCAGGTCCGCTGTTTCTCTTCCTTGGAGAAGAGCCCCATGCCAGGATAAGCATCGGCCTGGATATCAATAAATTGATCGATATCTGTGTTCGGGATTTTTTTGATACTACTCATTGATCCAAGAAACATCGCAAGGGGCGCCAGCGCAAGAGAAGCTTACACACACACGGTGTGTGTCATTCTCTGTGACGCATTGGCCCCCTTGCGATTTTGTCGCACAGAGCGTATACTCGAGACGTCAGAGCCTAGAAGGTCCCGAGTGACCTTCGTCCAAACGGTTTGCATGGAAATCGACGAGTGAATCATGGTACGTTTTGTTACTCTCACGATAGTACTGGTGTTTTGCCTGACCGGCCTAACTGCCTCGGAGGAGATAATTGTGACAGCAACCAGTGGCACAAGTGGTTCTGGAAAACTGACCGATCACAACCAAGGGGAAGGAGTCACCATGGTCTTCGCCACCTATGCGGAGTCAGATGAGCAGCTCCGCCATTGCCTTTGTTTCGCCGAGAGTCTGCGTCGTTTTGGCGGAAGATACCAGCTAGCCCCAATTTGGATCTATCATCCGGAGCAGTTTGATCCCTCCGCCACGGGATTGGCGGAGCAGCTCTTGTCACTAGGTGCAGATTTGCGAACCAGTCATGCCCCCGAGGATGCGGCCTGGTTCTATCTCTCCGGAAAGGTCTTCGCCGCCGCTCGGGCCGAAAAGGCAGCGACCGGTGAAAGCGCTGTGCTGGTGTGGTTTGATGAGGATACTATTGTGCTGCGAGAGCCGGTTGATTTCGATCTCGCCGATAGCATCGTATTGGCCTACCGACCGGTGATGCACAATCGATCAGGATCTCGCGCATCAGAAGAACCGTGTAAGTTCTGGGCGCGTGTCTACGATAAGCTATCGATCAAGCAGGAGTCGTTATGGTCGATGGTCACGCCAGCCGATCAGGAGACAATCCGGACTTATTTCAATGCTGGCTTGTTGGTGGTGCGGCCGGAGCAGGAGATTTTGCGAACCTGGGCGGAGGATTTTCAGACGCTATATCGCGATGAAGAACTCGCCCTAATGTGTCGTAATGAGATCACCTGGCGGATATTCATTCATCAGGCAGCTCTGGTGGGCGCAGTGAATCATCTCACGCAGCATCAGACCGTGGAACTGAGTGAAGACTACAACTACCCGATCTTCTTTCACCAGCAGTTCGGGGCCAAGCAGCCGTTTGAATCGCTCGAAGAAGTCGTCACGCTACGTTACGATATCTATTTCCGCGATCCCGACCCGGCCTGGGCCGAGAAACTGCAAGGGGACTCAGCGATGATCGCTTGGCTGAAAGAGCGGCTGGGGACGGATCGTTGAAACGAACTGGACACCGTGGGTCTTCAGACGTATAATGGACTTAGCGTGTTATGGCAGGTGAGCAGGGTGCGTTTTCGAAGGATCATTGAGGTCACATGAAGGTCTTCAGATCAACCGTTTTGGCGGTGGGGTGCTCATGGATTATGTTGGCGGCAGGGACGGTGTTCGGAACACCTCCGGACTTGCCGCCAAGGCCTATCGAGGTAGAGACGATACCGGTGCCCGGCTCTGACGATATGGTCGATCTGCATGTCATGGTCTTGATGTCACGGCCTTGCAGTAGCATGACTTTGCTGTTGGAAACCAAAGGGGAACTCCAAGCCATCGGTTCGGACCGGGCAGCATTTGTGCTAGCCAGTGTGGGCGGTAGCCCTATTGCGGGCGCATTCGACACCACCCTTACTGTGAGAGTTGCGCCCGATGATACCGGCTCCGTTATCATTACGGTCAGTGGATGCGATATGGATTGGTCATACCCAGAACTTCTTTTCATAACCACGGGGGATTCGCTGGAAATTCGTCACCGCCAGCCGATCCTTAGGGCCCCATATGAGGGGGCCACACAGGTATACAAGGTTTACCGGAATGCGAAGAAAGACACGACGAAATACACCTACACGTTCGACCTGACGAAACCAGAGCACTTTGACTTAGTGAAGAGCTTGGTGACGAGGTCGGTTTGGACATCCGAAGAACCTCTGACCGAGCCTGGCACTTATGCGGTTTCCCTCACAAAATCGGATTTCCACCGAGCGATCAGGAAAGGCATGATCGGCTGGCCAGCGGGAGAAAGGCCGGACTCAATTCAGACTCCGGATAGCACCGACGGCGGCTCATCAAGCGCTGACTGAAGACACTTCGCACACTGCCTGACGACCTATTCTATTTCCCGGCTTTGCGAAGGCGGGACCAATACCACCAATCACACTTTTCCTTAGGAAGTTCCGGGTCGCGGGCCTGAGCAATCGCCGCCTCGAACACATCGCGGCAACATATATCAACATAGCCGCCCTTCACATGCTGCAACTCCTGAAAAAGCGTCTCGGCGTCTTTGTCACACAGATGCTCGACTTCGGTAATACCGAGCTCCTCGAAATCCCGCACAAAGGCTGGCCCCACCGAGACGAGATCTTGCAGTTTGCGCTGTTCTGTCATGAGCAGAAGATAACGGATGGTTCTGACGCAGGGAATCACATTCTTGCGAGACGTTGATGCTACGCCACGATGTCATCCTCGCGTACGCGGGGATCCAGACTCTTCGGTCATAGATCGTCCTGGCCCCGCTGAGACTGGATTCCTGCTTCCTCAGGAATGACCCACACCACGGCGACTCTCTCCCGCAGATCGAATCTGCAGCGGCGGCAACTCCACGCGATCTCAGGACAGCTAATCCGGATCGACCGTCAGGGAAGATCACACTTCGTGTGCCCCCATCTGCTCGACGCAGGCGGCGATCAAGCGGCGCAGTTTCGGTTCGGCTTCACCCGCAATCGCCACGACTTCTCCGAGACTCAAGGGATGCATCGCATCCGGAAGACCCATGTCGGTCACGATCGAAAAACCAAGTACGCGCGTGCCCTGATGCCTTGCGACGATCACTTCCGGGACGGTCGACATGCCGACCGCATCAGCCCCGAAACCTCGGATCATGCGGTACTCGGCGGCAGTCTCAAGACACGGACCGGTCAGGCCAGCATAGACGCCCTCTTGAAGGTGCAGCCCCTGCTCCAGTGCGATTTTACGGGCCAGCGCAAGATATTCGGCGTCGTAGACCTGGAAGAAATCCGGAAAACGCGGACCTAACTCATCGTCGTTGGGACCGATAAGCGGGTTGCCGGGGAAAAGATTGATATGATCGTTGATCATCATGATGTCGCCGGCTGCAAAATTCGGATTCAGACCGCCGCAAGCATTGGATACTACCAGAGTACCGATCCCGAGCGCCTTCATCACCCGGACCGGGAATGTGACCTGCTTAAACGAGTAGCCTTCATAGTAATGAAAGCGTCCCTGCATGCAAACGACTGGCTGACCGCTAAGATAGCCAAACAACAACCGCCCGCGATGCGACTCAACGGTGGAGATCGGGAAATGCGGGATCGTTTCGTATTCGACGCTGGCCTCGATCTCTAAGCCCTCAACCAGGGAGCCCAAACCGGTCCCCAGAATGACCCCAAAATCAGGCGTAAATTCAGTTACAGTGCGAATGTGGGCGACAGCTTCGTCGATTGCCTGGCGAAGATCGGTGATTTCCTGCATCTCTTATCTCGCGTATTGGGTTGCGGTTTCGTGGTCGCCGAGAATATAGAGCCGTCAGCCAGACAGGACAAGCGAAAGCAGTCCAAAAACTTCCGTCCCATTGGCGATTGGACGAAGAAACATCGAATATTGACCACCCGGATGTGGTATGTCGGCAAATGGATTGTTGACTCGCTGGCGCGGTCGGGCGACCTTCCTGAGAGGATGCTACTCTCAGCCATGATCGGCCAGAGGGCGACATCCTCTTCAACATGGGGAAACAAGAGATCCAAATAGTATCAACCTTCTGCCCTAGGAGGAACCAATGAGTTCTGTTCCTGATCTGCAGCTTCCGGCGAATATCACGCCGGGAAAGGTAATCAAAGTGATCGTCTACCTGGCGGTAGCAGTAGTTCTGATCAGCGTTATGACGACCTTGTTCAAGAAGAACGATGCCGGGTACTACCAGGTCCGTCAGGACTATGTTACCGGAGACCTCTCGGTCCGTTGGGATCCAGGTATTTATTTCAACGGTCTCAAGAAGACGACCACCTACCAGGTGGAGACGAGTTACACTTTCAGTGATGATCGAAGCGAAGAAAACATCATTGGTCCGGCCATCCCGGTGCGTTTCAACGATGGTGGTATCGGTCGCATCGCGGGGGATTTCCGTTTCCGGCTGCCCGCGAACGAGGATGACATGATACGTCTGCACCAGATGTTCGGCAGTCACGGTGCCCTCATGGAGGAGCTGTTCATCCAGGCTGTCAAGCAGTCGGTGTATAACACGTCGCAATTGATGTCATCGGAGGAGTCCTACACCAACAAATCACTGTTTCCGCAGTGGACCCGGGATCAGCTGGCCAGCGGTGTTTACATGACTGAGGAATTCACCGAGGTCTTCCTGGACAGTGTGCGCAGCACGACCGAAACACGAAAATCAGTCCGGATCCGCATCGACTCGGCCGGAGTCCCCATTCGCAACGAGCCAGTATTAATCCAGTTCGGGATCACGATAACCCAGGCGACGATTCGTGAACCCTCGTATGATCAGAACATTCTCAAGCTGATATCAGAAAAACGCAAATTCGAAGTGGAGATCACGGTGGCCGAGGCGGAAGCTGATGAGGCGCGCCAAAAGAAGCTGACCGTAATTGAGGACGGCAAGAAGCAGGTCACCGAGGCTGAATACGAAGCCCGCCGGGCGATGGCAAAAGCGGTCGAGGCGGCCAAGAAGGATAAGACCGTCGCTGTCACGCATGCTGACAAACGCCTGGCCGTGGCAGAGCAGTTATTTCAGGCCGAAAAGGCCCGTGCCGACGGTCTTATTGCCCAGGCCAGTGGTGAAGCGGAAAAGCGCAAGAAAGTGAAAGAGGCTGACAACGCCTTGGTGGTCCGGACCGAGGCCTTCATTGAGATTATGGGTTACTATGGTGAGGCCTACACCAAGATTGATTGGTCGCCCCGGATCGCGACATCGTCGATTGCTCTGGGAAAGGACGGCCTGCCACCAGCGTACGTGTCATTGACGAGTATTGCCGAGGTCGTCCGCAAAGACCTGAACCTCGATCTCAAGTTCTAAGGTTGGACTCGAACAGATTGAAGGATCAGCCTTCGACATAAGGAAACAAAAGAATGTCTGAAGATAATATTCAAAGAATGGATCTGCCAGAGTCTCCGCAAAGGCGAAAGAGCATTTTTCGCAAGGCGCTGGTGATCGGCGGGATACTGATTGCCCTGATAATCGCTTTCCTGGGTGACAGTTTGATCGAAATAAATGATGCTCCGCTCGTAAAGGTCAAGCAGTCGCTGGATGGCACCTTGACCGTGCGGGTCGAGCCCGGCGTTTTTTGGCAGGGCTTCGGTAAGATCTCCGATTATCGTAAATCGCGTATCATGTGGTTTTCCCGCATTGAGCACGAGGGCGAGAGTCGTGATCAGTCGGTACAAGTTCGCTACCGCGACGGCGGCACCGCCCGCATCAGCGGCAGCATCAGGTATGTGCTGCCGTTTGACCACGACAACGCTGAGGAATCAATCCTGGCCTTGCACAAGGCGTACCGCGGCGAGCGGAATTTTCTTGATCGAGCTATCTATCGTTTGTTGATTGAGACCTTGCAGCAGAGCGCCGGTTTCTTCACATCGGAAGAATCATACACGACTCACAAGGCCACTTACTCGAATTATGTTCGGGATCAGATCATGCTCGGGATCTACCTCGTCGACCAGGTGCCGGATACGGTGCGTTCTATGGGGGGCGAGTTCAAGGTCCTACCCAAAAATGTCATCCGTACCGATGCTGGGGGCAGTTACCTTCGCAAAGCTAATCCGCTGGATGAGTATGGTGTTTCGATCACCAATGTAACAATCTACGATCCGGAATACGAAAGGGGCATCCAGGATCAGATTGACCAGCGGCTGAATTCCAAGATGAAGGCCATCGTAGCCAAGTCCGAAGCTGGCTTGC
>CAZHDS010000095.1:0-12169 GCA_964531495.1 uncultured Ignavibacteriales bacterium | reverse complement strand
AAGACTTAAGGTCTTTACGACATAGATTGCCCGCCGGTCTTCGGACCGGCGGGCTTTTCTGTGAACAAAGCTTCGAGCTGGCCGGACGAGTCCCTTTTCAATTGGATAACTTGGGAATTCTGCTATATTTGTGAAGACCAGAGAAGATCGACGTATCTTTCGAGTGCCTCAATCCACTAAGAAGGTATACATCCTTGCTTGGCTGAAAAGAGATCAATCAACCCAATCCGGAGATATATGATGACGTTTTGTCGCAGGGCCATTCTGGCCGCAGTATTGGCCCTATTGTGTGCTTGTCCGATAGTAGCCGCTGAGTATATGCAGGTGAGACTGTATATCGATTCGCGAGCCGATTATAGTGCCATGCGGTCCCTCTCTTTGGACCAAGTGTTCAAGGGGGATGGCTATATCGATATCGTCACCAATTCCGCGCAACTGGAGGAGTTGACCCAGCTGGGCCTTCGTACCGAAATTGTGCATGACGACCTGGTCAGCTTTTACCAGTCGCGAATTGCTGCCCACAGGGATATGGGCGGGTACATGACTCTCTCCGAAGTGAACGCCGCGGTTGATGCGATAATTGCTGACCACCCCGATATTGTTTCGGCGAAGCAGAACATCGGCACGACGGTCCAGGGGCGGCCGATGTGGGCTTTCAAGATTTCGGACAATCCGAATGTGGACGAAGACGAACCGGAAGTGATGTTCACGGCAGCTATCCATGCTCGTGAAGTGATCACACCGCTGGTGCTATTGAATGCCATCAATATCTTGACTGATGACTATAGGACTGATCCTGCCATAGCCGAGCTGGTCGATAGCCGCGAAATGTGGTTCGTTGCAGTTGTCAACCCAGACGGCTACTACTACAACGAATCGACCGACCCTGGCGGTGGGGGAATGTGGCGCAAGAACCGTCGCAATAACGGGGACGGAACTTACGGTGTTGATCTGAATCGCAATTTTGGCTATCAGTGGGGCTATGACGATGAAGGGTCGGATCCTTCCTCGGGAGAAGAGACCTACCGAGGTCCGTCGGCGTTTTCTGAGCCGGAGACTCAGAATATGCGGGATTTCACGATTGCGCACGAATTTGTTAGCACCATCTACTTCCATTCGTACTCGAATCTGGTTTTGTACCCCTGGGGCTATGACTACCTTCTGACTCCGGATGACGATCTGTTAGCTATTCTGGCCGATTCGATGGCGGCCTATAATAGTTATGCTCCGGGACCAGCCCACGGCCTCTACCCGGCCAACGGCGTCACGGACGACTGGGGGTATGGCGAACAGACGCTCAAGAACAAGAATCTGACTTTCACATTAGAGGTGGGTAGTGGTGCAGACGGCTTCTGGCCTGATCCGGCTCGAATCCCAACATTGATAGATGAGAATCTGGGGGCGATACTGTTTGCGGCCCGCTCGGCTGGCAATCCGTATGGGCTCATGCCGCCAGCGGCACCGGTGGCAGCCGTAGCCGATACCAGCGATGCCGCCTCCTACGCCGTGACGTGGACGTCCAACGATACGGTCAACCCAGCGGTCTACTTCGAACTGGTCGAAATGGCTGGATATCAGCGGCTAACTGATGTTTGTAACGGTTTCGATAATTGGGACAACGACGGCTTTGCTCTATCCAGTGCTCACAGTCATTCCACACCGAACGCTTTCTTCTCCGGCTCGGCCGCCAACCTGTCCAACCACTGTATATCGGCTGCCCCCATAACTGTGGGAGCGGGCGATACGCTTCGCATGTGGCTTTGGTACGATATCGAGGAAGACTGGGACTACGCCTACGTTGAAGGGTCACTGGATGGCAGCACGTTCACACCTCTGGCAGGGAATGTGACCACCAACAGCGACCCCAATGGCCAGAATCTCGGCAACGGCATCACCGGCAGCTCCGGTGGCTGGGTTGAGGCGTTTTTTGATCTCAGTGCGTACGTGGGTGACAAGATATACATTCGTCTCAGCTATGTGACTGATGGCTACGTCGATGATCCGGGCATCTGGTTTGACGATATCTATCCCGTCGACGGCTACGAATTCGAGTTGACTATTGCCTCCGACCTGACCGGCTCCAGCTATACCTTTACAAACAAGCCGGCGGGTGAGTACTTCTACAAGATGCGGGGCCAGGATGCCGAGGGACAATGGAGCCGCTTTTCGCAGATCGTTTCCACTACAGTAGTGGATGGCGGCGCTGTCTGCTATGATACGGACGGCGACGGCTACGGCGATCCGGATCATCCGGAGAACACTTGTCCCGACGACAATTGCCCGGACATTTTCAACGACGACCAGAGCGACAGCGATGCTGACGATATCGGGGATGTCTGCGATGTCTGTCCCAACGACGCCGACAATGATATCGACGCCGACGGCATTTGCGGTGATATTGATAACTGCCCGGATGTTTACAACCCCGGTCAGGTGATTAGCGGTGGTTTGAGCGTGGGAGACGCCTGCTGCTGCGAGCAGCGAGGGGATATCAACCATGATGGCGAGATTAACATCGAAGATTTGATTGGCATGGTTAATCACATGTTCCAGTTCGGTATAGGGCCAGTTTGTCCCAGCGAAGGGGACATTGACGGCATGGGCGGGTTCATGGATATTGCCGATCTTATCCACTTAGTGAATTACATGTTCCAGGAAGGACCTGATCCGGCTCCCTGCGAATAGGCTCGCAATGATATCAAACTGAATGAAGCGGAGAGAGCGAGAGCTTTCTCCGCTTTTCTGTGTTGTAGCGTACTTTGAGGTAGTTAGTGGGGTGGTCAGTAGCTGGCAGGCGTTTGGCGCCGGGCCACAGCCGCTACGATTATCGGAATGATTATTATCTGAGTGATCAATCCGGGCAGGCCGGTCCAGATCGCGCCCCCGCTGGAGAAGAAAGCGGCGGCCGTGTATGGCAGATCCATCATCATACCCAGCGCAAAAAGTCCCAGCCCAAACATCAGGCGTCCGACAAGCATGGCTGCGACGAGACAGACATAGATATTCAGCTTCAAGCGGCGGTAGGTCAGGCCCGCGATCAGGCCGTACATGGGCAATTCGAGTGACATCAAGGGCACGGCGTAAGTCGGCGGCATTCCGGTCAGAAAGTGGGACATAGCTGGGGCGAGCAAGCCCACAACGAGTCCACACTGAGGGCCCGCGAGAAATCCACCCAGGAGGACGGGGATATGCATGGGTAGAAATATGCGCCCGGCTAACCCGAATTGGTGAAAACCGATCGGCAACAGAACGGCCATTGCCAGATACAGGGCAGTGTGGGCGGCGAATCTTGCCTTGGGATCCATGGAGGATGGGGCCTAACGGGAGTTCACGGCTGAGGCCAGGAAAAGGCCCGCGTGGTCACGGATTTTCACGTCCTGGAAGCGGCTGTCAGCGAACATGCCGCGCAGATTGTCGGCGAGGGGCATTTCGTCGTGGCCCACGATGCCGCCCAGGCGGTGGTGAAACTCGTTGATCTCAGCTGAGGACACCAGGTGAATAATAAAACAGCTGGCACCATCACACAGGACCCGGTGGATCTCATGGACCACTTCGTGCTGGTTCGAAAAATGCGGGAAGGAAGCAAAAGCCACCGCCATGTCGAAGATAGCGTCCCGGAAGGGCAGCGAGGTAGCATCGCCATCGATGACATTGACGTTGGAAAAGGGGAAATTGCGGTGGGCTCTGACAGCCATCTCGATTGAAAAATCTACTCCGGTCACCGAGCCTTCGGGTCCCACCAGACGGCGCAGAAGATCAAACAGGATACCTGTGCCGCAACCTAGGTCAAGGATATGCATGCCCGGCTTGACCCCCAGGCGATCAACGATGTGGGTCAGACGTTCCAGATCCTCGGTCGTGAAACTAAGATCCCATTCATGGGCCAGCTGGTCGAAGAATTCTTGATGTGGATCGTGAGTCATTTCAGTAATGTACCAGTCTGGTCCATCCTGTCAAGCAGTTTGCCGCACACACATTGTGTGTCTTTCTCCTTCAATGGTTTGGGTTACCTGGAAACCCACCTGAAGGGCCTGTTGAAAAAGCCCTGACAACCGGAGCATGGTTCGACTCCGCTCACCATGACCATCTGTAAGCTATTGTCTTTCAAGTCAGCCTGAGCGGAGTCGAAGGGGCTTGAAAGACACATGAGATCTTTTTCAACATGCCCTAAAAGGTGGGCAACCCGTCGGAATCGCGGCTCTTTCCTACCGCCGACTCGGTCAGGAAGGTGATCTACTTGGCGATACAGAGAATCTCGAAGAAATGGAAGCGACCGATCAAGGATTGAGTGGCCGCCCTGAATCACTTCTGCATCGTGTTCGAGGGAAGGATCTAACTGACGTGGACCGGCTGCTTACACAATATCCCGTACACTCCCGCTATCTCCGGTCACACTGTGATGACCACTTTTCCTCGTGCGTGTCCTTTTTCAACATATCGGATCGCCTCAGGAGTTTCACTCAAAGAGTACTTCCTATCTACTACAGGCGTTATTCTGCCGGCCTCCAAAAGCTCCCTTATGAAGACCAAATCTGCTTGGTTCACGTTCGCCATGAATGAAACGACTTTTCTGCTCTTTATCTTTGAAATAAGAGGATTGAGAATCAGCGACTGCAAAAGACTCGCGGTGGATGTGGAGCCGCCAACTCCGACATATATGCCGGTTGCTTTCAGCACGCGCAGAGGCTTTCGTATCGACTGAAATGCGGCATTGTCTACGATCAGGTCGTACTCCTCCCCGCTCAACCAGAAGTCTTCTTTTGTGTAATCGATCACATGGTCCGCACCAGTAGACCGTACCATCTCTACGTTTCGCCCACTGCAGACACCGGTAACGTGAGCTCCCAATGCCTTGGCTATCTGCACTCCAAATGTGCCTACTCCTCCCGACGCGCCGTTGATCAAGACACGTTGTCCTGATTGCAGTCGTCCGTGATCACGAAGAGCCTGCAATGCTGTAATGCAGGCGACTGGCACAGCCGCCGCCTGCTCGAGAGTCATGGCTGTCGGCTTCAACACCAATTTGTCCTGACTAACACACGCATATTCTGCAAATCCACCCATGCTCGAGCCAAAGACTTCGTCGCCCACCTTAAACTGAATTACATTCCTGCCAACAGCTTCAACCCGGCCAGCCATGTCGGCTCCGAGTATCTGGTGTTTCGGTTTCAGAAGTCCAAAGCCCATTAAGCGTACCAAGAATGGCTCCCCGCGTAGAACATGCCAGTCAAGCGGGTTCACCGACGCTGCCTGCACTCTTACAAGTACTTGATTGTCCGTTGGAGCCGGTTTGTCAATTTCCCGCAGTTCAAGTACATCCGGCGATCCGTATTTGGTGCGTACGATTGCTCTCATAACAATTCCTGAGAGATTAGGCGAATCTCCTTACCTCCAATAGTATCAACTCAAATCGATGTAGACGATCACAGCGTGAATTCAATCAGCGTATCAGCATACCTTTGATTTGCCATGGCCGTCTGATTGCTATCTCTTTCACCCTCTCAGCTACATTGTTGGTTTGACAACGTTTCTACTCCGTTCAGCAATTCCAGCCGGACTCAATCCCCTAAATAGAAGCCAAAGGCCCAGCGCTATTTCGAAGATAACCAGAGGCATGTCGAACCAGCCCGCATGAACCGCCACCTCGAAGTGAGGGAAAACGATGAACGCGAAAGCACAGATGACACACCATGCCGACGAGATCATACCGAAGGCGGCCAAGGCTCTAGGGATATACCTTGACTTGAACCACAGGTAGCTGCAAACCGTGGAGGCCAATCCCCAGAACGGCAGGCCAACGTAGTATGCGTCGATGGAGATGTGCAGCCTCGCCAAAGTCTGCAATTGATCTGCGCCGAAGACTGGCAGGTAAGCAGCGTCACCCAAGAGCCGCAGAGCGCCAAGCATATTGAGCGCGGTAACACCCCACATCAAGCCATATACCAGCCGGCAGAATGCCGCAACCAAGGCAAGACTCCGATTCACAGGCTTGAGGATCACGTAGAGCGCTGCGAGCAGAACTAAGACATTCACAACATAGATGAGATTGCAGGCGATGTTGATGCGAAAGAGTGTTTCGTGCGCTAGGATATTGCGGGCGGTGTCCACAGCGTTGCCTGGGACGATGAGGCGAAAGGCGATGCCATAGTTTGCAAAGACCACGATCGCCATCGCGAAGAGGAAAGTGAATCCAGCGACTCGTGCGGCCTTGCGTTGTGACTCATCAAGAGTGCTGATGGTCAAATCAATTCTTCCTGTCCGGAAGGGTTAGCGCATTTCCATGCATACTAATCCTGCAACCCTTCACAAATCTGAATCCCAATACCGAGTATACGAGTTTCCCAATCCATATGTTGCATGGAAAAGCACGGCTAGTGAAGGTAGGTCAGGACCCTTGCGGTCCTGACATTGTCATCGATGATCTGGGAGCACTCTTTAGATCTCCTCTTTGCGATAACAGAAATGGTCACCGCGCTGCTTTGCGCACAGGGCCTCAGTGTTGTAGCCCATCCGGGCAATCTTGTCGGCAAACGTCTGATACACGTGCTCGCGATCCAATCCGTGAGTCGGGATCCACATCCGGGGTTTTAGTCTCTCCAGAGTGTAGCAGGTGGCTTCGGCCAGGGCGATGGTATCGCCGGTGTGGCAGCCGGTGACATTGACGAAGGCCATGTCGAGAGCCGAGACATGTTCGGCCAGGAAGTCGATTTCCGAGACAAAGCCATCGCGTTCACCCTGATTCCATCCGGCATGATCACCGGCGTGATAAAGCTCGAGACCGTCGACCTTTGCCAAGAAGCCCACGCCGCCATCGTTGGAAGCGATGGTCGTGACATCGATGCCATTGATGGTCCGTTGCTCCCGGGGGCCGATATACTCGTAGGCAGGTCCCTGATAGCCTGAATCGCGGAACATCGGCGAATCTTCAAAACGACAGCCCGAGACGTAGGTTATATCTGGGAGCAGCTCAGCCCAGGAGAAGATGGCCGAGTCGAGGTGGTCTTGGTGATCGTGGGTGACGAAGACTGTTACCGGCAGGTCGCCGAACTCGGTCGGGTTCACATGGCCATTCGCCAGAAGGGGTTGATCTGGCTCAAGGCCGTGAGTCCAGTAGTCGAATACCATTACCTGCGATGCTGTCTTGACAGCAAAACCACAGTGGCCCAGATACCACATTTCGGCCTGACCCTCCGGCACCTGTTCCGCAACCAGAGGAGAGAAGCCGTAGTTTTCGATCAAGTCGGCGGCGGCTCCGCCGGCTTCGATTAATACGTCTGAGACATTGGAATGGCCATAGCGGGCGGAGTAGTAGAGAGGGGTATGATCGTCGATATCGATCGCATTGACCACGGCACCGGTTTGGAGCAGGCGCGTTGCCAATTCGGAGCTTCCCTTGATAGCCGCCAGATGCAGTGGTGTCAGACCGGAGGCGGGCAGAGCGGCACCACAACGAGCTCCTGCCTCAAGCAACATCAGGGCAGCATCTTTTGAACCACTGGTCATGGCATTCCATACCGCCGAGTGACCATCATCATCGGTGTGGTTGAGATCGGCACCACTGTCTATCAGCAGGTCCAGCAGATCAAGATTGCCAGAGGTAACGCCCCATAGCAGCGGCGTGTAGCCGATATCGTTGGCCCGGTTTATATCGCATCCGGCTGAGATAAGATAGTCCGCCAAATCCTCATGTCCTCGCAGGGCGGCCATGAGCAAGGGGGTATTGCCATGGACGTCGGCCTCCGTAGGATCGGCACCGTGCTCAACCAGGAGCTTGACGAAGTCGAGGCTGCCAGCGTCGATGACGCTGTTAATAGGCAGAGTTCCACTAGTATCGGCCAGACTTGGATTGGCTCCCGCCTCAAGCAGCATCTGGGCTGTTTCGAGATGACCAGCATTGCAGGCATTGAGCAGCGGCGTCCATCCGTTAGGCATGGGTGTATCGGCGCTGATGCCAGATGCGAGAATCATCTCGAGGACGTCGTTGTTGCCGCCGTTGGCAGCCCAGAGAATGGGTGGGCTGCTGTCTCGCAGGCAGGGTTCGGCGAGACTAAGCCCCTTTTCAACCAGAAGCTGCATGACTTCGACGGTGCCGTGATTGGCGGTCCAGTGAACCGCCGCTCCACCCCAGGAACTATCCCGCACGAGGAGATCGGCTCCACTATCGAGAAGCAGTTGGGCCAGGTCTACGTGTCCCATGTAGCAAGCAAACAGAAACGGCGTGAAGCCCCGTGGGTTGGGCTGATCAATCGCGAAACCCTCGCTCATCAGGTATTTGGTGAGATCGAGATGTCCGGAATAGACAGCCAGCGTCATGGCGTCGCTCCCACGGAGGTTAGATGCCGCGCGATTGGCCCCCTTTTCGAGCAGGTACTGAATCAACTCCAGCTGCCCCTCGGAAGCGGCCGTCAAGAGCGGAGTGTAACCATCGTCGTCCGGTTCTTCGAGGAGACCGCGATCCATCTCGATCAGTTTCTTGGCCAACTCGGTGTTGCCATCGGTTATAGCCTGGTGAACCTCCGCTGCCGTGGTGATGGCGCTGAGACTCAGAATGGCCGTGAGGAGCATGGCGGAAATGCGTAGCATAGCTACTCCCTTCTAAAATCATTCTTCGTACGTCTGTCATCGACGGCCACCCAGCGTCAAAAACAAGAGACGGATAGAAGACAGATTCGTCCAATCAAATCTGGCCGTAAATCGACCCTGATTCACCGTACGGACGATGGGCTTGAGAGCTATGGTCGGACGGCCAGTATGTCAATGCGGAGTATCGCCTGAACCTCATTCGGGAGTGAAGGACAGGACCTGCAGTCCGCCCTGATAGTCGGCGACAAAGATCTGGTTGCCCTGGACGAAAACACCGCGGCAGGCGCCGGGAGTATCGTAAACGTCGACAAATTCCGGCTGGGTTGGATCAGAGATGTCGAAGATCTGCAGGCCGAGATTGTAGTCCGCGACGTAGGCGTAGTTGCCCGATACGAAGATGTCAAAAGCAGCGGCATCATCAGCCGTGTAGTGGCCCACTTCCGAGGGCTGCGACGGGGTCGAGATATCGATCACCCGCAAACCGGATGAGTCGGCGGCGACGTAGGCGTAGTTGCCGACCACATGTACATCCATGGCGCGATCAGGGGTCGGCAGGCTGCCCACAATGCTGGGATCGATCGGGTTGGTTATGTCGATGATGTGCAGGCCCTCCCATTCGGCCCAATCATTCCATTCTGTGGTGATGTAGACATAGTTGCCCGAGGCAAAAACACCATAGGGAGTGCCGGTGACAGGAAGCGTGGCGGCCAGGATTGGATTAGCCGGATTGGATACGGAAATGACATGAAGGCCGATGTCCCAATCGGCCACGAACACGTAGTGATCGCTGACATGGATATCGGGGGTCCAGCCGAGTCCTTCGAGGCCACCGACACGAATCGGATTAGCCGGGTTGGTGATATCGATGATATACAGACCGTTGGAAGGTCCGCTTCCGATCAGGTCGCCGCAGAGGTAGGCATAATCTCCATCAGCGGTCACACCGCGGGCATCAGAAATGGAATCGAAGGCGGCTACAAACTGGGGGGAGGAGGGTTCCACGACGCGGAAGATCTGCAGACCACTATCGACATCGGCCACGTAGGCGTAACCATCCTCGACATGCAGGCTCCAGGCTACGCTCGGGGTGCTAGCCGAGCCAATAAGCTCGATCGTCTCATACGGAATTGTCGAAAATGTCCAACTCTCCTGGTTCGGCAAGTGGCGGCCGCTGATATCGGTGATAGCGGTCGTGAGGCGGGCGGTGTAGGTGGTAGCCCGGCTGAGATCGTTGGCCGGTGTGAAAGTGGCTGTTTGGCCGGCAACGAGGATCTCGCCCTCGACAACCGACTGCGAATCACTTACCGAGAAGGCCGTGGGGGAGACCGAGGCAGAATCCAGCTCCTGCGAAAAGATCGCCCAGACCGTGGCGTCGACCGCTATCGAATCAGCGCCGTCGAACGGTCCTACATTCAGAAGCCGAAGCTGTGTGGTGCCGTTGCCGGTTCCGGGGTCGTCATCATCGGAACAACTGGCCGCGAGTATCAGGACCGCCAGTAATAGCAATCCCAAAGCAAGGTTTCGTATGGTGATTTGTTTAGTCATAACTATCAGTTATACAACCTCGATCAATCTGGTTCTATCAGGACGTTTTCGCACCGGGGTTTGCTCAAATCCAAACGGCCCCTATTTCTTCTTTCGCGGCGCGTATTTTTTTGCGGCCAGCTCCAGTTCGGGACTGCTCAGGGGGCACGGTCCCTCTTTCATATTCCGAATGTCCTCAGTCGTTAGGTTCGATAGCTCGTCAACGAATCGGCCGCTGGTGATATCGTCATGCACCTCGTGCATCTTCTTCTTGATACTGGCATTTATCAGCCGTGGTCCAGTCTTGAGGGCGCCATACCGGGCGGCGACCGAGATGCGGTTGAGCATGCCCTCTATGCCGTAGTTTTTGATCAGATCTATGATCAAATCCAGCTGGTAAGCGACTTCAAGATAAGCATTGTCCGGCGGAAGACCCTTTTCGACGAGGGTATCGAAACCGGATTTGATCAGCATCGAAAGCCCGCCGCACAATACGGCCTGCTCACCAAAAAGGTCACCGACCGCTTCGAGCTCGAAGGTGGTATCGACAACCCTTTCTTTGGCTATTCCCATTCCGGCTGCGATCGCAAGAGCGGTCTCGTGGGCCTGACCCGTGGCGTCCTGGTGGACTGCGACAAAGGCAGAAACCGAGCGATCGCTAAGATATTTCTCACGGACTGCTGCGCCTGGGGCATGTGGAGCAACCATGATTACATCACAGCCCTCGGGTGCTTTGACAAGACCAAAATGAACCGCAGTGCCATGCAAAAACAGCAGCGTAGCGTCTTTCCTCAGGTTGAGCCGTATCTCTCCCTCAAAAACCTGCTTATGGCAGTGGTCGGGAAAGGCGAAAGCCACGATGTGGCTTTCCTTCACGGCCTCCGCTATCGATGAAACTCTGGCGATACCGTCTTGCTCGGCCCGGGCGGCAGAACTCGATCCATGCCGCAAACCGACACGTGTGTCCCAGCCGGAATCACGCAGATTGAGGGCCATCGCCCGGCCCTGAGAGCCATACCCTATCACCGTTATTTCATTGCTCATAAGTGTCGCCACGCGACCAATATAAGAAACTGCTTTGAGATTTGACAGCCAAACCTTTCTTTGTGGCTATGGATTCGATTCACCCTTCGATAGTGAGTTTGGTGCGGGCGGCCCTTGAGGAAGATGTCGGCAAGGGGGATGTTACCTCGCTGGCCTGTCTGGAGCCCGAGATGATCAAGGCGCGCATCACGGCCAAGTCTGATGGCGTACTGTCAGGCCTGATTCCGGCGCGGATCGCGTTTGAGATGGTCGACTCCGCCAACACGGTTGAGCCTGCCCTGGCCGATGGGGACGAGTTCAGCAAGGGGGATGTGATTCTCGAAATCGAAGGCCTGAACCGCACGATCTTGACGGCGGAGCGCACGGCGCTGAATTTCCTGGCGCACCTCAGCGGCGTAGCAACCCAAACGAACAAGTTCGTCTCATTAGTCACCGATACGAAGTGCCGACTCTTAGATACTCGCAAAACGACGCCCGGGTTTCGAGTACTGGAGAAACAGGCGGTTGCTCATGGAGGTGGTCATAACCACCGCATGGGGCTATATGACATGATCCTGATCAAGGATAATCATATTGCGGCCGCGGGATCGATCACGGCGGCTATTGATCGAGCGCGGGAGTATCTGGCCTCGGCCGATTTTCGTTTTCAGTTCGAGTGCGAACCGGATACGATTGGGCTGGAGGTCGAAGTTACTTCGCCGGAGGAACTGGCCGAGGCGATCAAGGCTGGCGCGAAGCGTCTGCTTCTGGACAACCAGACTCCGGACTCACTACGGGCTTTGGTTGCTACTTCTCGCAAGCTGAACTCGCATGTCGAACTTGAGGCCTCGGGCAATGTCACGATAGACAATGTCGCGAACGTGGCAGCGACCGGGGTTGACTATATCTCCATTGGCGCACTGACCCATAGTGCCAAGGCTAGTGACTTTTCTATGCGGGTGGTTGGATAGAACGGTTGGCCCTTCATTCACGTTGCCAATGGGCCTGTTGAAAAAGGTCTCATGTGTCTTTCAAGCCC
>CAZHDS010000094.1:0-12182 GCA_964531495.1 uncultured Ignavibacteriales bacterium | reverse complement strand
GCTGCCTGTGAGCGGACCTTGGATTCCCTTCCCCGAAATCTGCGACCACAACGACTTGGTTTCGAGGTCCTGCATCACCAAAGCGTCTTGCCACAGAGAGCCGGAGGCCTGAAAAGTGTGACGCTTGCCTTCGATCGTTCCGACATACACGATGCCGGAGAAACAAAGTGGTCACCAGGTGATGGCTATGGCGTGACCGTCAATATAGTCGTTGACGATCTCATGACGATCAAGATGCCAGGTTGAATAGCCTCTGACTTCGTCGCCTGATCTCACGACCATTAGGGGTTCCTTGTCGTAGTAGAACGAATCAGCGACGGCAAGGTCTACAAACTGGGGATCAAAGATGGCCGGAATACCACCCGGTTCCATCAGAGTGTGCAGGGTGTGCCCGCCTATCTCGGTTGCGGTGGGCTCTGGCCTATGAGCCATAATTGTCATGGACAACAGCAACACCAGAACCGTTGTAATTTGCGACATCTTGACCATCATCAAATCTATCCTTTCTCGATAGTTCCTACTTCCCTAACCATCGTCGTCGGGTTGAGGTCTCACAGTGTTTAATACCAGGGGGGTTTCCCCCGTATGGCAGGGTACTGCGCGCCCCACAGCGGAATTCTCAAACCTACACACAAAAGAAGCCGGCGGTGCGTTGATCGCACACCGCCGGGCAGAGACTGTAATGGCCACGACCAGGGATCGCGGATTGTTGAGCCGGGTTACTTCAGAAGGACCATCTTCTTCGTTATGGCCTTCCCATCGGTTGAAAGACGATAGAAATATACGCCGGACGCAGCAGCCGAGCCATCCCACATCGCCGAGTGATCTCCGGCTGGCAGAGCTCCGTCGATCAGGGTTGTAACTCGTTGCCCAACGATGTTGAATACGTCAAGCCTGACTTTCGCAGCCGCAGGCAGACTAAACGAAATCTCAGTGATCGGGTTGAAGGGGTTCGGGATGTTCTTAACATCGACTGAGGCTGAGTCGGAATTAGAAATCATCATGCGGACTACGAGCAGGACCGGATCAGGCACGTCATTGACCAGGAAGACCACGGTGTCAGAATAGGTCCCATATGACAGGCCGGAAGGATCGGCTATTATCGGGACAGAGCTATTGGTGAACCCGGTCGAGTCGGGAACAGAGACGAATCCGAGCCCGGAAGAATTCATCGAATAGGCGATGTATCCGGCCGGGGCATTATTGGACTGCAGCTCGACCGTACGCTCAATCGGCACCGTAGAGCCAATTATGACGCTATGGTACACCTCATCAGGGGTGGTCCAGGCTGTTGCGGTGGTGTCGGTACCAACAGAATCGACGTTCATTTTGATCAGCAAGTGGGCCGTGTTGTCGGCATCAGGTGATGAGAAGTAAGCATTGCCGTAGTAAACGCCAGGCGTGAAGCCAGTCGGGTTGACGACTATGCTGACACTGTCGTCGGTCACACCCACGGGGTCGAGCAGCGTCATCCAGAAGGTCGACACAGTATCCAGGAATCCTGTGAAGTTGATCGAGGAACCATTGGAGCTCAGCCAACTGGACACGGTCACCGGCGTCGTACTGCCCTCGGTCACATTGAACTCAATGAGTGCCGGGGTCAAGTAGAGACTGTCGCCAGGCTCCGGCAAGACTTGCAAGTAGACGACCACACGAACCGGGCTGTTGGTCGTGCCCTCGACGTGAACACTCAGCGTATCGATGTAGATTCCCGGCTCCATCAGAACTGAACTGGAGGCCGTGAAGTACACAGAATCATTCGTGTAACCGGTGGGGTTGATGACCTCAATGAAATCAGGAAAATCCACCGTGCTTACGATAAACCCCATTGGTGCCAGTTGGGAAGTCACGGCAAAGGCACCATAGAAGACACTGTCCACACTGTGGGGCGATGCAAATCCGTGGAAGGCTGGCAAGGCTGAACAGGCATTCGGCTCTTCGCCACCTTCCGGCGTTATCAAGAGCGTCACCGGAACGTCAATGGGATTATTGGAGACGCCGTCCACCCACACATGCAGATAGTCCAGGTAGAAGCCAACGTCCAGTCCGTCGGCATTTACTTCAAAGCAGAAGCTGCCGTTGGTCTGTCCCGTGCTGTCTAGCGAAGTGATGAAGTTCGGCACTGAGTCCATGGTGACGCTGAAATCCGCAGGCGCGTTGGATGAGTACAACTCAACGCAGCCGGTGTAGCTCGACGAGTCCCCCAGCGTCAGGACAAACTGCGTAGCTGTATCCGTGAAGACCCAGGCGGAGTCGGAGCCGTGAGGGAGGGTATCGACGTTCATCTTGATCAACAAGTGGGCCGTGTTGTCGGTATCAGGTGATGAGAAGTAGGCGTTGCCGTAATAGACCCCGGGCGTGAAGCTGGTCGGGTTGACCACAATGCTGACGCTGTCGCTGGTCATACCGGCGGTGTCGAGCAACGTCATCCACAAGGTAGAAACGGTGTCCAGCCAGCCATTGTAGCTTACCGACAAAGTAGTCAAACCAGAGTAGGTGAGCCAACTGGAAACCGTCACAGGCGTAGTGCTTCCGTCGAGCACAGTAAACTCCACAAGGCCCGGCGTCAAGATAAGGCTGTCTCCCGGCGGGTCGCTGGGTATCTGAACAATGAGGGTCGCGATGCCGCGACGTGGATTGTTGGCCACTCCCTCGACGTAGATGAGCAAGGTGTCGAAATACACACCGGCGGCCATGCCCGTCGGATCGGCCTCAAAGAAGAGGCTGCCGTTGGTAACTCCAAGGGAATCAGGCAGCGACGAGAAGACCGGTGGGTGCAAGTACTCAACGTGGTAACTGGCCGGAGCATTTGATGAATAGACATCCAGCCAGCCGGTGACAGGCGTCGTAGTACCTTCTTCCACGACAACATAGGCGCCGGTATCGCGTTCCACCCAGGCCGTTTCGTAGAATGGAATGATGTCCAGCTGGATCGGAATCGCAACAGGGTTCCGTACTCCCTCGACATAACAGAGGACGGTATCGAAGAACGACCCTGTGTCGGGCATGTTGCCGGGGTTCACGCTCACACACACACTGTCATTGGTCGTACCCGATGGTGTCAGAACCGTAGTAAACTGGGCTCCGGGAGCGGTTACTGCGGCGAATGCCGAGGGAGCATTGGAGGACCAGAGCATGACCGCGCCAGACTGCGTTTCATCGGTACCAACGGTCGCCTGAAAATAGCGGCTGTGCGGGAAGATCCAGGCGCTTGCGGATGTGTCACTGGCAATCACATTGGCGCAGACAGTCAACGGGATCGCCCCCGGAACTCCGTCAACATGGAATTCATATTCATCATAGTACAAACCGGGAGACAGGTGGTAGGTCTCTATGCCTATCCTGATTGAATCGTTAGTTGTCCCGGCACTGTCTATCAGGAGAGTCAATACCTCGCCGTCGGATACCATTCCGCCAAGATACGCAGCCGGGGCGTTGGATGAGCTCAAAGAAACTGACTGGATGAGGGGCGGTATGAATATCTGGCTCTCGAAGACTTCAACATATAGCGTATCCGGCGACATATCCGCGAACGCCAGGGTGTCGATCGCACTCAACGATGCCGGTGGATCTGTCAGCCCGCCGCCGAGCAATCCAGCAACATCCGGATTGTTGATGTCATCGATGTCGGTTCCGGTTGCAGTAATTGCATATTCCAGAAACATATTGCTTGCTGCCGGAGATGCTTCTCGCAGCAAAGCAACTTGTCCAGAGACTAAGGGCGCCGCAAAACTACTCCCGCTCCACCAGGCATACAGACCATCCATGTATGTAGAGTAGACCATCGTCCCGGGAGCGCATATGTCAACACTAGCGCCACAGCTGGCAAAGTCGGCCAGCACCATGGTCGAATCGATAGCCGCCACGGAAATGACATTGTCGTATACCGCCGGATAAAGACTGTTCGTGTCGCTTTCGTTGCCAGCCGCAGCCACCACCACCACACCTTGAGATTCAGCATAGTCAATGGCATCGCGCACGGCCAGGTGCTCTTCCATCAGCACCAAACTGATATTTATCACGTTACAGCCATCATCCACCGCCCGCTCGATTGCGAGCGCCAGGGTGAAGCCGTCGCCATAACCTTCATTGTCGATCACACGGTACGGCGTAATCTGTGCATCAGGTGCGGCAAGGTGAACAACTCCGGCGACAAACGTCCCATGGCCCGAAATCTGTCCGCCGGCCTCGTCGAATGGATCGCTGTCGTTGGATACATAGTCCCACCCGCCTTGGACGACCTCCGCCAGCTCGGCGTATGAAGCATCTACACCTCCGTCTAGCACCGCAACCGTAATCCCGGCTCCGGTCGCACTCTGGTGGCAGTTGTCCAAACCGAGCATCACAGCTGCATTCTGACCGGAGTAATCACCCATCATTTGTTCATCCGAAAACGGGTAGCTTCCCTGGACCGGGTGCAGTTGATTTACCACGTAGTTGAGGTGAGCATATTCGACCGCAGACATGGAATCGAAATCTAGTGCGAGTTCCAGAAAGTCGACACCCGGCTGCACATCCAATAGAAAGGCGCCGCTATGAGTCTGCTGCCTTAATAGCGCAACGGATCCGTTCTCGAAAAACCCGCTTGGAGCCACCCCGGTGACAAACTTCACCACTAGTTGGTTCTGTACATACGACAACTCCGGTGGAGTGAAGTCATTGACAGAATTGCTGGCGTAGGGTCTGATAGAAGTGACTCCTCCTCCCGCCATAGCTAGTCCGGCGGCAAGCATGAGAATCCCCATAGCGGCCGCAAGCACCAGCCGCAATTGTATTGTTCTCTTCGATGATCGAAACATGACTAAATCCTCTTACAACGAGTATTGTTTCATAACTAACAGCCGGCGCCGAAAACACTGAACGCACTCCAGTGGTAAGCTGAGGGAAACTTCTCACGGACGCCCAAGGCGGCCTGACGAGCGGCTGAACCGGCCGTCATGCCACTCAAATACGATTTATATAGAAGATCCGTCCACTCCGAAGTGGAGAAATCGGAAACCGCCCAGTGACTGGCAATGACGTTGCGAGCGCCCATTTCGAGGAGAGAGCGAACCATGCCCCCGGCCTCCTCGCCCGGCAAACTGGTCTGCTGACCCGTGCGGCAGGCCGCGAGAGTGACCAGCCCGACCCGGTTGCGTTTGAGGCGGAAGTCGGCGGCAAAAAGTGGTCCGTCGGCCAGTAGAAGAGCGGAATAAAATGGATTGTCAGGACGCAGATGAGCATGACCCGTAAAGTGCCAGATCCGGGCACTTTCGTTATCCGGCCAGTCGGTCCGGCAACAGGGATCGTAAACAGCAGCGTGGCGCCCGTGCAAGCGCGAACTTACCGCCGCGACTTCCCGCTGGATGTGGCTCAAGCCATCTGCAGCTCCGACGAATATTTTCGTTTTTTGTGATCGTGTGGTCTGTTGTCGGGCCTGCAGATGATGCCTCAGACTGGGCGAAAATGACATCTCAAATCGCTCGAGCAACGGGACGCCATTCGCACTCAGGGCTGACCAAGGGAGACACGATAGCTGTCCCTCCGGCAGAATCAACAGCCGTTCGGCGTCGGAAGGCAACTCCAGGGGGGGGAGCAACCAGCCGCCGAGCCGTCTTAGGATGTCATGTTCATCAGCCAGATCGCTTCTGCGGGGCCAACTCTTGTCACTATCGGCTCGCTCGACCAAAAACCTCCAGAGTGCGACCAACTCACGAACTATACGCACGCCGTCGAGATACCTGTGCGAGCGGCAGATGCCGTGGTGATGCACGAAGGCAAAAATATCGCGACGACCCACATGGAATTGTACGATCGGCTGGTTGTAGGACGCTTTGTCGAACAGCTGAGCTAGTTCCGTTGAGGCTGCGGTTCGTTCGCCGGAACTGGTTTCCAACTGGGCCAGATTGTGCCGGACAGTTTGTTGGAGTTTGGCGAAAGCTTTACCATGATGTAACCGACCAGGAGTGCGTCGCTCCGTCTTGTCGGAAATCATCTGCGACATCGCCGTGACCTGACCAGCCAGCTGTGACAGCGAGTGCTCTGCTTTTTGGCGAGCCGGATCAGTCTGGAAGACATCTTCCATCGACGACCACAGCCCGACCGTCTTAAAACGCTCCGACCACACGGCTGCCGTCAGCGGGTCGCTCTCATGCTGGGTCTCTATCAGATTGCGATATGGATCGCTCTGATCTTTGAGAAAGGCGGAGCGCAGCTCAATGGGCGGCAGCTTGGCCCGCACCGCATCGAGAACGTCGGCGGCCTTGCTCCAGTGGCGTACGGCGGCTTTCATGCGCTGTCGGCTGGCTTCGCGATCACCTAGCAGAGCCAACCGCCGGGCCATTAGATGAGGCACGGTGGCGACGGCCCGATTTCGACTGAGCCGCCTGAGGGCTACGGTTTCTTCGGGATGCACAGACAGAATCTGAAGATCGCAGATCGCTTCCCACAATGGTAACTGGGCTTGAGCAAATCTCTTGCGCGCTGACCGCATCTGTTCTGAGCGAGCCGAACCGGGACGCTGCAGTTGGACCAAAGTCAGTTGGGCAGCCCCGGCAAAACCCTCGTTGTGATCTTTGAGAAAGCCTCGCTCGGCTCGTCTGAGAGAAACCCGGGCTTCGGCCTTTCGGCCGATGGCGGCGGCCGCTTTGCCATAGAAGAAGTCCGCCTTAGCCTGTTCGTAGGACAAGCCCAACCTGTGGGCGGCCTGGGCAGCTTCGCGGGCGGCCCCGAGAGCATCGCTGAGCAAGTTGAGGCCTAGATACACTTCCGCGCGGTCCAGTTTGCACAGGACTTGTTCGCGGTACTGCTTGCCTCGATCGTACTCTTGTTCGCAGGTGGTCAACTCTCGCAAGGCAATGTGGAAGTTCCCTTCGAGCATGTGCAACCAAGCCAGACCATAGAGACAGCCGGTGGCGTGCAAAGCACTATCGTGCTTCTGAAATGACTTGCGAGCCTCGGTATAGAGTCGACCAGCCTCCTCAAACTCCATCAACTGGACCAGCGTATTCGCCAGATTGTAATAACACAACGCCACCGCAATCTCGACCTTTTCGGCCTCGAAGAACGAAGCCGCTTCTTCATAGAGCTGCTTGGCCTGACGATGGCGGTCCTGACGGTGCAAAAGGTTCGCATAGTTGACACGCGTCTTGGCGGCGTCTCCTTCTGCTCCCAAGCGACCAAAAGTCGCCAGCGCCATCCGCGCTCGCCGCTGAGCTTCCTTGAAATCGCCCAAATACATGTAGACGTCGATTAGAACCCGATCGATTCGAGCTCGCGAAACGGCGTCCTTCACCAACAAACTGCGGGCTGCAAGATAGGCCTCTTTGGCCTCCGGGAAGTTGCCGGCCACCAGGAATGCCCAGGCCGAAGCACGCAGCGCGGTACGATAAAGCACACCACCGTGGGGTTCGGCCTGCTGGACAAACTGACTCCCCAACTTGGTCGAGGTTTCGGTCGAGACCTGAGTCTCACCACGAATCTTGCGATCGCAGGCAGCGGCCAGATCATCTACCGAGAAGCCATTGATAGCACCATAATTCAGGAAACCATCGACGGCTCGGTCGAGTTTTGTCTTCGTTACTGCCATGATAGCTTCTCGAAGCTGATATTGGTATCGAACGACTCCAAACGCAGAACCTTAGGTACCAGTCTTGATGACCATACGAAGAAACCGCCGGTCTGCGGCAAGAATCTCCGGCCGCCCGCTTTCAGAATGAAACTGTTGGTCACCCTGGTGCGCTCATACACGCGGGCAACAAACTCCCACAGGTTGTCGCGACGTTCGGCCACGATTTCCAGAACGTGGTTGCCAGCTTTCAGCTTCAACCGCCGGATGTGACCATCGGCAGTATCCCTCATAGCCATCGCCGGACCATCAGCCCAGGAATCATAAACTGTCCGTCCCCTGACACTGTGAGCGTTGGGGCTTTCTTCAAACAGGAGCGGAATATTGCAGTATCGTTCGATGGCCGACGACGAGGGTTTTGAGAAACCACTCGGCGCAGCCTCTTTGCCCGGAACAGGCAGCAGATCACGAACCACTTTGGGCGTCGCCGCTCGATCCGATTGAGTGCGTTTCACTCGGTCCGGGCGTTGATTCGTTTTGGTGGTTCGTCTTTTCATAATCTGTCTCTTCTATAGGTTCTGTAATGAAGGAGGGGCTGGTTCTCGATTTAGTCTCCGGTGTAGCCCATTTTTCTTAAGATATTTTCAAGCTTCTTAAGACATCGAGTCCGCATCGAGCCAACCGAGTTTGGTTTCAAGCCCATTACCGAGGCCAGGCGGCTATAGGAAACGTCGTCCCCCTCGAGGAATAGTGCCGTCAAAAGTTGGCGGCAGCGGTCATCGAGCTGCTCCATTCCGTTTTCGAGGAGGGACTGATTCTCCAGTTGTTGCGCTATTTCGTCGGGGAGGCTTCGACTATCGATACCACCGTCGCTTTCACTCGATTCCGCGCGGTGGCTCTTGCGTCGGGCCATGTGAACGGCTTGGCGGTGCGTCGTTTGAATCAGCCAGGCGGGCAGACTCTGGGGATCTCGGATGGATTCCCGGCGGCGATATAGCGCCAGCCAGATCTGCTGGGCGCAGTCCTCGGCATCCGGAACTGACAGCCCCGCCCGCCGGGCCACGCTGTTGACCAGACCAGCAAAGGTCCCCACCAAGTGGCGCCAGGCGGCAGCATCACCCTGGCAAACGAGTTTCCAAATTTTGCGAATGTCTTGTGTCAAGACTCCATCTTAGTAAGAAGTCATGGTGAACCACACCGATAGATCGGACTGCTGATTGTTATACGTGCTTCGAGCCAGCATGTTCAACGCCCCCTTTCTGATTCGGTCCGGTGAGAAGCTACGAAATTTGCGAGAACAATGCAATCGGGACATCTGACTACGATAGTGAATACTGCCGGGTGTTTGCACTATGGAAGGCCGAGCCTCCGACCGAAATCGCCAGGGTAGTACCATGCCTTGAGTAGCTCTAGAGTATCGCGCGGCAGAACTGGATCGTGCGCCTCTGAATGCATGGACCGAACCCATTGGCCGGTATGCACTGCGATGATGTTGAATAGCCGGAGGTATGTCAATAGAGCAAACGTCGTTAGGGGCACGGCGCGACCGGCGGTCCAAGCTGGAACATGTATTCAACCAGCGTAATCAGGTCGGCAATGTCTGGGGCGTCGCCATCTTCGCCGTTGGTATTGGCCTCCGCCATACAAGGCGGTTCCGGACCGAATTGGAGCATGAAAGATACCAGGTAGGCAAGATCGGACATGTCAAGAATGAGATCACCGCTATGATTGATGTCGCCGCGTATGACGCAGCCTCCGGGACCGTATGCCAAATTACGCCAGAAGCCGCTATGGAGAGTGTTACTGCCGATGATCGAGGATCCGGCGGCACTCTGGCCAATAGCACTGCCCACGGTCAGGCCGCCAACCGTGACAATACCACCGCCACTGGACAAGACTAGCCACTTGACTTCTTCGCCAGCCCGGCCAACTCGGGTGCTTCATGGGCTTGGCTGGAACAAAAAGCCGCTGTCAGCCGGTCTTTCCGGCTCGAGTCAAGCATATGTTGTTTCCAGCCGATAATCCCAGGTAGAGCTACTGCTAACCGACATACACGGAACACAACCTTGGCTGACGAACGACGAAAGAGCGCGCGGCGCTGCACCAGTGCCAGTTTCCTGTTGATACATTGCGATACCAATCAACTCGTGGGGCGTGTTCTGGATATGTCCGTTGATGGACTCCTCATCGCCAGCGAGAGCGCCATCGTTCCCAAGGTGACCCTGGCCTGCCAGCTCAAGTTCCCCTATTGGCATGGTCTACATCAATACGTGAACTGTCAGGCTACCAGCCGCTGGTGCCAGAAGAACCTTCATCTCGATTGGTATGAGTCTGGCTGGAGCATCCACGGCCTGTCCGATGTCGACCGGAAGGTCGTTGGAGAATTGATCGACGACTGGAAGACCAAAGATGATAACCGTTCCTTCCGGAGCGGCATTCCCGATCCCGACTGACGACCTGAGGTACTACCATCAGGATCGATTTCCCCAGCCGACGATAGTCACGGTCCCTCCGATTCAACCAACCGGCTCTTTTGCTGTGAAACCTATCGCCTGTTGGTCTTCTCTTAGCCTTTAGGATCCGTTGACTGCGGCAGGGACTACTATCTCCCCTGCTCCTCGTTCCGGGCGGCGATAACCTCGTCCGCGATACTTCCTGGAAGCGGCAGATAGTTCAAAAACTCCATCGAGAAGCTTGCCCGCCCGCTGGAGACATTGCGCAACGTCGAGGCATAGCCGAACATCTCTCTGAGCGGTACCGTTCCGTTCAGCTTTTGGGAGCCCTTGCGGAAACGACGTAGCGTCACGATCTTGCCACGGCGGCGACTGACATCGGCCAGAATATCGCCCATGTATTCGTCTGGCGTATTGATTTCAAGCTTCATCACCGGCTCCAGAAGTCGGGGCGCGGTTTTGTGGATAATCTCTTTGAGGGCTCTTACGGTACAGATTCGGAATGCCATTTCGCTGGAGTCTACTTCGTGGTGCGAGCCGTCAATGAGAACGAATTTCATGTCAACCATCGGAAAGCCGGCAAAAAGACCTTTCAGAGTCGCCTCGCGAAATCCCTTTTCCACACCTGGGATGTATTCCTTGGGAATACGTCCGCCTACGACGTTACTGACAAACTCAATTCCACCACCCGGGTTGGGTTCGATGCGGAACTCAATGTGGGCAAACTGCCCCTTGCCGCCCGACTGCTTCTTGTACTTGTAATTATGTCGATACTCGGTAGTGATCGTCTCCCTAAACGCCACCGCCGGCTCGCCGACTATGACCTTGAGCTTGTGTTCCGTCTTGAGGCGATCGACGATCACGTCCAGATGCAACTCACCCATGCCAGATATGACGGTCTCCTCTGTTTCGTCGTCAAATTTGGCCGTGAAGGAAGGATCCTCAAGCGAGATCTTGTGCAGAGCTATCCCTAGCTTGTCTCGATCCTTCTTGTCCTGCGGATCGATACGCATATCAAGCACCGTCTCAGGATAATGAATGTTCTCCAGGATTATCGGATCACTCTCGGAGCACAGGGTATCTCCCGTGGTGGTACACTTCATTCCGATTAATGCAGCAATATCGCCTGCCGCTATATCGGTAAGCTCCTGGCGGTCACCAGCATGGATTCGCATTATCCGTCCGATGCGCTCGCGTCTTCCTCGCGTCGAATTAAGGACGAAACTGCCAGCTTTGGCCTCGCCCGAATAGACTCGAATGAAGGTCTGCTGCCCCACGAACGGATCATTGATTATCTTGAACGCCAGGGCCGAGAAGGGCGGGCTTTTCGACGGCCGGCGCGAGATTGTCTTCTCGGGATCGTCTACTTCGACTCCTCGAACAATACCCCGGTCGATTGGCGATGGCAGGTAATCAACGACAGCATCGAGAAGAAGCTGAATTCCCTTGTTCTTAAAAGCCGACCCGCAGAATACCGGGGTGATGAAGATCCCCAACACGGCCAAGCGCGCAGCTCGCATAATATCGTCAGTTGCGATTTCTTCTTCGTTTAGGTACTTCTCCATAAGACTATCGTCAAAATCGGCCAGGGTCGAGATCATACGATCGTGCAGTTCCCGAGCCTGGGGAAGAAGGTTCTCGGGAATATCCTTTTCGACGCGTTGGAGCCCCTCATAGTAAGTCGCTTTCATCGAAACCAGATCGATTATCCCCTCGAAATTCTCTTCCGCGCCGATCGGCATCTGGAACGGAACGGCGTTCGCCCCCAGCATCTGGTTCATGGCCTCAACGGTCTGGAACAAATCGGCGCCGACCCGGTCCATCTTATTGACAAAGGCGATTCGCGGCACCTTGTACCGGTCAGCCTGGTGCCATACCGTTTCGCTCTGGGGTTCCACACCGCCCACGGCACAGAAAACCATGACGATACCATCGAGCACGCGCAAGGAGCGTTCTACTTCGAGGGTGAAGTCAATATGTCCCGGGGTGTCGATAATGTTAACTTGGTGGCCGTTCCATTCAGTTGTGATGGCAGCTGACGATATGGTTATGCCGCGTTCCTGCTCCTGTTTCATGAAGTCCATAACGGCCTGACCGTCATGCACTTCACCCAGCCGGTGTATCATTCCGGTGAAGAAGAGAATACGCTCGGTCGTCGTCGTTTTGCCCGCATCGATATGGGC
>CAZHDS010000093.1:0-12311 GCA_964531495.1 uncultured Ignavibacteriales bacterium | reverse complement strand
GTATGACGTAGGTCGGGAGTGGCGCTTGTGCCGCCCCGGACGGTCCAGCAGATCAAAACGCTTGCTGAGACCAATCAGTGCGGGCAGACCTATCATGCCGCAAACCAGAGCTATCCCCAGGGCCACCAGCATAGCCTGACTATTCTCCACGTTCTGCCTCCCCGCCAAGCCTGCGACCAAACAGGACTACAAGCGCCAGGTGAACTAGTAACAACGCAGGCAGGACCAAAAACGAAAACAAGGTGGGAACATGCTTGAGGAAGTACTTCCAGAGTGAACTATGATGCCAGCAGGCCCGCCGAATTCGACCGACATCGCTCCCCTCGGCCCAATTGTGGACGCCACCGGCACCCGGGACGAATCGATTGGAGAAACCTCGCCGATCAAGACGATAGCACAGATCGGTATCCTCCATATACATGAAGAACCTGGGATCAAAACCCTTCAGACGCCGGAACAGATCCGCCCGAACCATCATCATGGTACCGGCCACAGCCGGAACAATCGTCGGCTCATCGAAGTCCGGCAGGGTGTAACGGGTGGATCGGCCAATCAATCGACCTGCAATCGAACCGCGCGAGAACAGTAGGTTGCTGATCGTCGGGAACCGTCGGCAGGTGGCTTGAAAAGCGCCATCCGGAAAGCGAAGTCTTCCCCCGACTGCGCCGATCTTCTGACCCTGTCGAAGAGCATGATCAAGACGCACAATTGAGGCTCCGTCAGGTACTACGTCAGGGTTCAGGAACATCAGGTGTCGCCCTCGGGCGATAGCCGCACCTTCATTGCAGGCTGCCCCAAAGCCGCGATTCTCGGCTTGCGGAAGGAGCCTGGCTTCGGGGTAATGATACTTGATGGTATCGCTTGGATCACTATCAGAATGGTTATCGATGACAATGAGTTCGTGATCAAGATGTTCGGTCGCATCTCCCAGTGCCTCCAGACAGTGGTCCAGAGCGGGACGCGAGTTGTGCGTAACAATGATTATGGAAACCTGGCAATCGGCCACAATGCCTACACCTGATTCAGCTCAACTTCCCAAACATAGCTTTCAACCTGAGCCACCAGACCATCCAGATCGCCTCGCGCATGATCTTCTTGGACATCTTGGACTGGCCAGCCGTACGATCGTAAAATATGATCGGGATTTCCTTGATCTTCAGGCCCTTTTTCCACACCCGCATCGACATCTCAATTTGAAAGGCGTAACCGGAGGAACCCACATCATCGAGGTCGATAGCCTCGAGAGTGGTACGTCGGAAGCACTTGAAACCACCCGTAGCGTCGCGCATAGGCAGACCGGTAACGATGCGTGTGTACACGTTGGCAAAATAGGACAGCAACAAACGAGACATCGGCCAATTGATGACGTTGACGCCCGAGATATACCGCGAGCCCACGACGAGATCGTAATCTACGATTGTCTTCAGGAAGTCCTTGATATGCTCTGGGCCATGGGAGAAGTCGGCGTCCATCTCAAAAATGAAATCAAACCCTTCCGCCAGAGCCCACTTGAAGCCCGCTATGTAGGCCTTTCCCAGTCCCTCTTTTTTGTCGCGATGCAACACGAAGACCTTTGACTCTTGTTGAGCCAGCCGGTCGGCCAGAACGCCCGTGCCATCGGGGGAATTGTCATCGACAACGAGCACATGGATGCGCGCATCAAGCGGCAGAACAGCGTGCACGATCTTCTCAATGTTGTCTTTCTCGTTATAAGTGGGAAAGATTATCAGGGCGCGCTGACTAGGGCTCATATTTCTCTGCTTATCCAGTTTTCCGTACTTGTTGCCCGGGCGGCGTCTTGTCTTGGCCAGCAGCGCCCGGTAATCACTTCGAGTTCTTATACACTGTTCTGGGTCACCGCGAGCCAAACCGAGCCCGTCAGGCCACGCGACACCATTACTTGCGAATCGAAAGCGAGATCAATGCGGCCACGATCTCAATCACAATCACCCAGAGCCGGGCGCCAATCGCCACGGCTGGTGCCAGCGGTCCCAAATACGGTTCCAGCATCAGCCCCATGACCAATTCCCGCGGACCCAGGCCACCCGGGGCAAATAGCGACAGGTACCCAACTTGGTAGGCTGCCGAAAAGATTCCACAGGCGGCGATCAAGCTCAGACCGGAGTCAGGAGCCACGCTAGTGACAAACAAATAGAAAGCAGCTCCGTATCCCAGCCAACCCAGAAAGTAGCGGAGAAACAGTTGCAGGGCAACCCTTTTGTCCAACTCAAACTTGATCCCGGGACGACCCAACCGGCGTAGCACGATACTGGCCACGGACAGCACTTTGGGGAGCCAAAATACGACCACCGCCGCCCCTGCCAATATCAGCCCGGTCAGGGTGTAGGCCGAGTATTCACCCAGAAGAGCCAGCTGGTCCACGAGCAAACGCGAGTCGTACTGCACGGCCAGGGCAACCACGAGAAACGAAGCCGGAATCGTAAATAGCTGGGACACTACGAACGAAGCCGTGGCATCTTCCGGTTTGATCCCCTCCTTGCGAGTCAGGTACAGAAAGCCAACGAGGGTCCAGACTTTGCCCGGGATGTACCGCCCCAGATCGGACAGATAGAAGACCCGGAAGGCGCGCCGCAAAGGGACTTTGTAACCGAAAGCAGCCATCAGCCGTTTCCAGTTGGAGGCAATAAGCAACAAGGCCAGCACGGCTGCCGCCACCGCCAGAGCTGTTAGAGAATAATCAATTTCCCAGGAATGACTGGCGATCTGCTCCCAATGGTGGGCGATCTGTCGGTAAAGGAAGTAAAGGATCACTCCCGTCAGTATGATCTTGAGGGCAAGCCAGAGGATCGCCCTGGGCTGTCGCTTGTTTGCCGGTTCCATCATCCTATAATTAGATCAGGACTCCGTATCCCGATGCGTAAACTGGCGAAGTCTGTGTCGCAGGTCTGACACCTCTTCCTTGATCGCCGCCTGTCCTTCAGCGACGAAGCCCATCATGAACAGAGCTGTTCCGATCCCAATCAATAACATGACCAGGTAGAGCAAGGTGCGGTTGCCCTCGCCCTCGACGTAGCGAAGAAAAAGTGCAAGCAAGCCGATCAGGACACCGAGCAGGATAGTAACTGAGCCCATCAGCCCGAACGACAACAGCGGTTTGCGCAAGAACGACATCTGGAATTTCACCGCCAGCATGTCCAGGACGCCAATCGGAATCCGCCATATCGACGAAAACTTCGACTCGCCCCAGGCCCGATCATGGAGGGTAACCTTGACCTCTGCAATCTGATATCCAGCGTCGGCCGCCAACGGCACGATGTAGCGATGCCAGTCACGACGAAGGAAGATGCGCTCGACCACCTCGCGGCGGAACGCTTTACAAGAATTCAGATCGTGTACGGTCAAACCAAAAATCTTGCGAGAAATCCAGTTATAGACGTTGGAAACGAACCGCTTTTTGTAGTGCCCCTGCTTCCATCCGGCACAGACATCAGCACCTTCGATAATAGGCTGCACCATGGCCGGGATGTCATTCGGCAGAAACTGCAGGTCGGCCGGATAGAAAACAAAAATCTCTCCCCGGGCCTTAGCGAAGCCCGTCTGCAGAGCGGCCGTCAGACCGCGGTTCATGCGATGGCTGGCATAGCGGACAAAATCATACTTCTGCGCCGCCTGCTTGATCATCTTCAGCGTATCATCAGAGGAACCATCATCGATATAGACAATCTCAGCCGAAAACGAGGCGCTCTTGAGCATCTCCGAAAAGAGCCGGCAGAACTCATCGATATTCCCAGCCTCGTTCAGAGCGGGAACGATCGTGGAGACGAGCGGTATGTCTGTCTGGTTAGTGGCCACCCTAATCGTCCTCCAATTTCGCCAATTTCACGCGCAGTTTCCCCACCCGCGGTGCTAATCGCACGGCCTCACGCAGATATCTGATACTATTCGTCTTATACACCTGTTGCCCCGTCCGGTCGAATTGCTCGCTATACAAGATCGCTAGTGCTGCGTTAAGATTGTAGTTCGTCGGAGAAAACTCAACCGCTTTTTTCATGTAAGATTCGGCCGCCGTAAGATCCTCGTTCTGTTGTAGCATATCGGCCAATAGGAGGTTGGCCACGATGTTTCCCGGGTGCCGCTGTGAGAAAGTGTCAGCAATCACGGCCGCTTCGGGCAAATTCTGCTGCGAACGCAGATCAACGGCTCGCTCCACGTCGCTTGGCTCGTAAGCGCTGGCAGCAGAATTCTCAGTGCCGCCGGCAATCCGGAACAGGCGAACCTGCTCAAGGCTGAAGTGATAGGTGCACACATGGGCGGCCTTTTCCATCATCTCAGGATATTCCTCGCGCGCTCGTTCTTCATTGGCCTCATCCAGAAGCAGATGAGTAATCGGGAAGCGCTCAAATAGACTGCTGTCAGTTCGGGCTCCTCCGAACATATGGATTACAGATGGCAGCCCCGCAGTCAGGGCAACCGCCGGTCCGTAGGGCCCTGACAGGACCGCTGATCCGGTGAGATTCTGGGCAATGTCTTGAGAATTGTCGCGCAAGGTGAAGGTGGCCCTACCGAGCCAATCGACATAGTCGGCCCCACTCCTGCCCAGAACACCTACCAGGACGGCTATTACAACCAGTTTGCCCAGGATCTGGGGACGGGGCAGCTTGTCGCGAACGTACAGACTGACCATCAATCCCGTAAGGGCGGACAAAAACACCGCTACGGCCAGAACCATCGAGCTATGATCTTCAAAGGGGGGATTGCTCCCGCCAAGTCTATACATGCCCCCAGCTAGCTGCCATACCACCGGAATGAAGACCGGCAATAACATCGGATAGAACAACCCCGGCACCCGTTTGCCGGACGGCTCTTGCCAGTCGCGCCACATCCTCACCAGCACAACGGCCGCCGCCCCCCCGAATAAATAGATCAGCGGCAACTCGTAGCGAAGGGGACGATAATTCCAGATCATCAGCGCCCCGTAGAAGCTGATTATTCCGGTCACTACAAAGATGTGCTCGGAGCGAAGCCAACCGAAGCCCTGACGCCACGACTTCAACCGCGACAGGTGGTAGAGGAATAGACCCAATAAGCCACAGCCGAGTATGGATACGGTCGACATGCGACCGAACAATCGTGATCTTTCGCCAAACGTAGCCAGCGACTCGAAAAAGCCGAAAACCGACTCCAGTCCCTGGGGAGCCCCGTAGAGATCTAGCGCCTGCTCGCTGACATAATCCGTCACCTGCTCGGGCATTGTCAGGAAACCGTAGATCCACCAAGAGGTGAATACGAGGCCAAATCCCGCAGCAAAAACGACACCTGGCATCCATCGCCGTCGCCCGGAGCCGCCAGATTCACGTAGAGCTCGATAGGCAAGGAAGCACGCGAACGGCGCCAGAAAGATGAGACCGATTATCTTGCCGAAGAAGATTCCGGCCGCCAGAGCCATTCCAGCCCCGAGGTAAGCCAAAGTCTTGCGCGAGTAAGTCAGAAGAATCAGAGCTACGCCCACCCACAATTGCAGGGCATGTTCGAGGAATGGCAAACGACCGAAGAATAGCAGGTTGTAGTTCAAGCCTACTAGAGCCAGAAACACCAGACCAGCCGCTCTCCCCTCCATTCGCCGCACGAAGAAGTAGAAAAGTATTAACGAAGAAAACGAAAACAGCAGTCCAACCAGATTGGCCTGCCGGAGCCCTGACCCAAGCGCCTTGAAGACTGCGAGAGCAACCAGCGTCACGCTCGATTTGACAAAGAACGGCTGGCGGAAATCCTGATACGGATTCATCTCCCCGGTTGTGACGTAGAGATTGGCATAATGAACATACTGAGCCGGATCGGTGAGCACACTGGTCGATCGCGCCAGGTTCTCGGGCGGATCGGCCTCAAGGTGCACCAACCGCACCGCCAAAAGAAGCACCAACACCGCCGTCACGGTCACGGCTTCGGTGATCAAGGGGCGTATCTTCAACTCAGTTCCCCGCGTAGAAAGCCCGAACCTGCGCAGCCACGAAGGCTACCTGCTCATCGGACAGCTCAGGGTAAATGGGTAGCGATAGCACCGTGCTACTCAGCCGCTCAGCGACCGGAAGGTCACCCTCGGTGTAGCCCAGATACTTGAAGGCGGGCTGCAAATGGATCGGTATGGGGTAGTGAATTATGGTCGGTACGCCATTCTGGGCCAGATAGCTCTGTAGTTCATCTCGTTGGTCGGTCTCAATCACGTAAACATGATAGACCTGATCGTGGTCAGCGGAGCGAGATGGCAGCTCAATCGACAAGTCGGCAAGCAATTCGTCGTACTTCGCCGCGACCCGGTTGCGCTCAGCATTCCAAATCTCAAGATGCTTGAGCTTGACGCCCAGAATCGCACCCTGAAGCCCATCCATGCGAGCGTTGTAGCCGAGAAGCTCATGTTCGTATTTTCTGGGCGAACCATGATCCCGCAGCATCCGCACCTTCGTGACAAGATCATCATCGTCGCTCGTCACGGCCCCGGCCTCGCCGAAAGCACCCAGGTTCTTGGCTGGATAGAACGAGAAAGCGGCCAGCTGCCCAATTGACCCGGCTCGACGCCCCCGGTATCGGGCTCCGTGAGCCTGGGCAGCGTCCTCAATTATGGTCAGCTGTCGCCTCTGGGCGATGTCCTGAATTTCATCCATCTCGGCCATGCGACCATAAAGATGCACTGGAATGATCGCCCTGGTTCTTTGGGTGATGGCTGACTCCGTCAAGACAGGGTCGATATTGCGGCTCACCGGATCAACATCGACCAGAACCGGCCGAGCCCCGGTCTGAGCTATCGCGGCAGCTGTCGCGACAAAGGTGTTGGCGGCCGTGATAACCTCGTCCCCCAAACCAATCCCGAGCGCTCTGAGCGCCAACACCAGGGCGCTGGTCCCACTGGCCACGCCGACAGCGTGCTTCGTCTCGCAGAAACTGGCGAAGTCTTTCTCGAATTCAGCCACGGCGGGGCCGAGTACATAAGCGCCGGAATCCAGAACACCGTCGATGGCGGCCCGGATGTCGTCCTTCAGGGCCTGATATTGCGACTGTAAATCAATGTAGCTGATCTTCATAGAATATCCTATCGGCTCAAAAGATAGCGGCCCTGACAAAAAGTGTCAAGCCCGGCCTCGGTTCATTACCCGTTCAGTCGGCATCGGGATCAGCGCTCAGTTTCTCGAGCCACTGACGATACTCATCCTGCCTGCCCGGTTGGGAGGCCAACCGCAGGGCCGCGCGGACACATGCCGCCGCCTTCGTTCGGTACGACTCGCCGGCGCCAGCCCGATACCGGCCCGTATAGAATGCGCCCAGCGTTGCCTGAAGGTGCTGATTCGTCGGCGAAAATCGTGCGGCCCTTTCTACGAAAAACTCGGCCCGGACAAAATCACCGGTCGCCTCGGCCAGCTCAGCGAGAAGAAGATTCGCCGTGATGTTGTCCGGGATGTCGGCGACAAACCGCTCCGCAAAATCTGCGGCACCGACATAATCACCCTGCGAGCGCAAGTCGATCGCCTGTTCCAACAGGGACGGGCGGTAGGCGTCGGCGATGGCATTGCCGGTAACCCCGGCAATGCGGTACAACGAAACGTCGGCCGGGCCGACGTGGTAGGTGCACACATGTCGCGCCTGGCTCATGATCTCGGGATACTCGCCAACAGCCTTGTTGGCGTTTTCCTTATCCAGAAGAAGGTGAGTAACGGGCAGTCGCTCAAACAGCGTAGTGTCAACCTGGAGGGCGCCAAACATGTGGATCACCGCTGATCGCTCGGCGGCGAGGGCCATTGCCGGGCCAAAAGGACCGGACAGTACCGCATCGTCCGCGAGTATCACAGATAGGTCGCGAGAGTTGTCGCGCAGCGTGTATGTGCGATTATGTTGTGCTTCGACGTACTTTGCGATGTTATTGCCGACCGCAATCGTCGGAATCATGACTGCGAGCACGAGTCCCGGAATCCTAAGATACCGCAACCGACCGGCCATAAACAAGCTCGCCACACATGAAATGCCGGCGGTCAGCAGAGCGGCGATCAACATCGTCGGCACCTTGTCAACCTCCCAAGCGAACTCCATCCCGGCGAAATCGGCCAACCCAGACATCACCTGCGCCGACACCACCAGAATGATCACGAAGCAGAAGGGGTAGAATGGCCAGGCAACACTGCCCGGCTGGACCTGACGCCACTTGCCCCATATGATCCCAAGAACCATCGCCGCTGCCGCATAGACCGGGTAGATCAGGGCCAGTTCGTAGCGCAGGGGGCGGTAGTTCCAGATCATCAAGGATCCGAAGAAAGCCCCTATTGAAGCTACGACAAAGACATGGCTACTACCGATGCGGCCGAAACCACGGCGCCATGAATCTGGTCGCACGGCATGATAAATAACGATGAGAATCAAGGCTGTCGCGAGCAAGGCCATCAGCGGCATGCGCGGAAACAGATTGGAGAGAACTCCAAATGAGACCATGGCCCACAGAAAATCTCCGACCGACTGCAACGCCTCAGGAGCGCCATACATGCCGACCGTGTGCTCGCCGACATATCTGGTGACCTCAGTTGACGCTGGCAAATAAGTTGCGACGAGCCAGACTGTCGCCCCGCTCACAAGCCCGATCAGGAAACTTAGGGCGCCGAACCAACGTCCTTTGGGGATCCCCTTTCGTTCATGAAGGGCCTGATAAACCAGGAAGCAAAGAAACGGAAAAAGGAAAACCAGACCGATGATCTTACCATAAAATATCCCGACCGCCAGCGATAGACCAGCCAGCAAGTAGGTCCATGGCCGGTGGGAATAGGCAATGATCACGAGCGCCAACGAAGCCCAGAATTGCATGGCATGTTCGAGAAACGGCAGGCATCCGTAAAACATCAGATTGTAATTGAGACCGATCATGAGCAGAAACAACCAAGCCGCCAATCGTCCGCTTGTTCGTCGGAGGAAAAAGAATAGCAGAATCATCGAACCGAATGAGTAGAAAACGCCCACTAGGTTCGATTGCCATAGCCCCGTTCCCAAGGCCTCAAAAATCACGATGGCCAGCGCCGTTACCGACGATTCAATAAAAAACGGGTGGCGGAAATCGCCCAGCGGGTTCAGTTGACCCGATGTGACAAATGACCGGGCATACATGGTGTAACTCGGGCCGTCAGTATAGATACTGCTCGAGACTGCCAGGTCGCTGGGCGGGTCAGCCTCAAGATCCCAGAGTCGCAGGCCGAGCACAATCAGCAGCAGGACGAGTCCGACGACGATCTCAGCGGCTGGGCTTCGTGTCCAACAATCTCGTCCGATCACAACCCTCCCGAGCCACCGAGCGACGGCGTGATGTCCTCCGCTCGCGCCCTGTTCTGCCAGCCCGATCTCACTGCTCCGAGCGCTCAAACACGACCTGTCCGCGCAGCACGGTAGCACTGGCTCGCCCCGATAGCTCCCACCCAATGAAGGGCGAGTTCTTGGAGCGCGACCGGAAATCGTCGGCTGAGACGGTCCACTTCGCGTCAGGATCGATGATAGCGATGTCGGCCGGCGCCCCCGTGGCCAGCGATCCGCCCGGCAGGCGAAGAATGCGGGCCGGATTGATCGTCATCTTGCGTATGGCATCGGCCCAGCTCAAATAGCCCCGGTCGATGAGGTACGTCTTGACCAGTCCCAGAGTTGTCTCCAGACCGATCATTCCGGGCGGAGCCTGATCGAATTCACAATCCTTGTCTTCATCAGGATGAGGAGCATGGTCGGAAGCAATGCAATCGATGGTTCCATCAACCAAACCCTCAACGACCGCATCGCGATCCGCTTTGGATCGCAACGGTGGGTTGACGCGAAGGTTGGCGTTGAACTCTTTGCCTATCTCTTCGTCGGTCAGGATCATATGGTGGGGCGTAGCCTCGGCCGTGACCCGGACCCCTTCCGCCTTGGCCGCGCGTATGGCCGCAACCGCGCCTTTGGTGGACACGTGTTGGATATGCAACCGACCATTAGTCAGCCGACACAAGGCGATATCGCGGGTAACCGCAATCTCCTCGGCCACGGCTGGACTGCCAACCATGCCCAACCGCGCCGACTGGAATGATTCGTTCATAACCGCCCCACGGGCCAGGAATTGATCCTCGGCGTGTTGCATTACCGGAATGCTGAACATTCGCGCGTACTGCAGGGCTCGACGCATGACGTCGGGATTCTGAACATAGTGACCATCATCGGTGACAGCCACAGCGCCGACTTTCACCAGATCTCCGATTTCGGCCAACTCGACGCCCTCAAGCCCCTTTGTGATAGCTCCCACGACATAGACTCGGGCGACAGCGTTTTTGGCGCGGTCTTGTACGAATTTCACTGTTTCCTGATTGTCGATGCACGGGGACGTATTCGGCATGCAAC
Source organism: uncultured Ignavibacteriales bacterium (assembly GCA_964531495.1). GTDB lineage: Bacteria > Zixibacteria > MSB-5A5 > GN15 > FEB-12 > DAOSXA01. The sequence goes on along the minus strand of CAZHDS010000093.1, from coordinate 1,967 downwards.
AGAGGCTCGTGAATCCACCCGCAGCGGCAGCCCGGCAACCTGATTCAATCGTCTCGGCTCCTTCGCGGCCAGGTTCACGCAGATGCACATGAATGTCTATGAGTCCGGGCACCACTAGTTTGCCCTTGGCGTTGATCGTCTTAGCGCTGGTGATGCTGTTCAGGGCCGCTTCATCGGTCTCGACACCGGCTATCTTGCCGTCCTTGATACAGACCGACGCGTCCTTGCCAAAACCAAGGGCCGGATCGATCACTCGTCCTCCCGCTATAACCAAATCGTATTGAGGCTGAGTCATGATTGTTCCTCCGTCTCGGTGCGGCCCGATAACAGGTAGAGCACGGCCATCCGAATCGCCTGCCCATTGGTCACCTGGTCAAGGATCACCGAATGCTCACCGTCAGCGATTTCGCTGGAAATCTCCACGCCCCGGTTGATCGGCCCCGGATGCATGATCGTGTAGTTCTTGTTGAGGCGACCAAGGCGGTCGTTGTTCACTCCGAAGAGATTGGTGTACTCGCGCATCGACGGAAAGAGACCGGCCTGTTGACGCTCGAGCTGGATACGCATCACATTGACCACATCGGCGCCCTCCATCGCTTCGTCAAGATTGGTAAACACATCGCAACCAAAATCCTCAACTCCGTAGGGCAGCAAGGTCGAAGGGCCGCACAGCGCAACCGAGGCACCCATCGTCTTCAAGCCCCAGATGTTCGAGCGGATCACGCGCGAATGACGAACATCGCCGACCAGAATCACGCGCAAACCGTCGAGTCGGCCGTATTTCTTCCAAATCGTGTACATATCCAGAAGCGCCTGCGTCGGGTGCTCATGGGCACCGTCACCGGCGTTGATGATGTTGGCGTCCATGCACTGGGTTAGGAAGTACGGAGCGCCGACCGAGCTGTGCCGAACGACACACATGTCGATCTTCATGGCCTCGATATTCTGAACCGTGTCACGCAGAGATTCGCCCTTCTTAACCGATGAAGTCGATTTTGAGAAGCTCACGGTATCGGCCGAAAGCCGCTTTTCAGCCAACTCAAATGATATCTTGGTTCGCGTGGAGGGTTCGTAGAAGAGGTTTAGAACCGTAATACCGCGTAGCGTTGGCACTTTTTTGATCTTGCGCCCGATCACCTCCAGAAAAGGTTGGGCGGTTTCCAATATGAGCTGAATATCCTGTCTGGGAACACCTTCCAGGCCGAGCAAGTGACGGGAACTGAGACCACTCATGATTTCCCTCCTTCGCCATCCTCTGGCGTTGCATGGGCTCCGCGCTCAACCAGAACCCGGTCGGAGCCATCCTTTTCCGCAACCTGCACCACAACCTGATCGGCCCGGGCGGTCGGGATGTTTATGCCAACGTAATCAGCCTTGATGGGCAACTCGCGGTGACCGCGATCAACCAGGACCGCCAGCTGAATCGTACGGGGACGACCGAAATCGTTGATCTGATTCAGCGCGGCCCGTACTGTGCGACCACTATAGAGCACGTCATCTACAATTACGACATTCTTGTCGGCGACCTCAAACATGATGTCGGTTTGTTGCACAATCGGCTGATCGAGTTTGGAGTGGACGTCGTCACGGTACAAGCTGATATCCATTAGGCCGACCGGGACCTCGACGTTTTCAATCTCGGCGATAATACCCGCAATACGCTTGGCTAGGTGGGCACCCCGGGTGAGAATCCCGATTAGGGCCAACGATTCCGCTCCCGAATTGTGCTCCAGGATCTCATGTGCGATGCGAGTCAGAGCTCGGCTGAGCTTCTTCTCGTCCATGATCAAATCTGGTCTTTCAGACAAGGGGACCTCCAGAGTCGATGATTTTGTAATTCACGTTTCTTGAGATAGGGAGGCCGGTGCGTCGGAGGGGATAACGGTCTGAAGGATCTTGATCTTCCGGTGACACCAATTCACTCCTTTTTTAACCACACAGGGTCACATAAAAAGGGAAACACAGAT
>CAZHDS010000092.1:0-12532 GCA_964531495.1 uncultured Ignavibacteriales bacterium | reverse complement strand
CGTCGTACTTGTCTCGATGTTCGCTGGCGGCTGCTCCGAACGTGATATCAATGGTACCGACGAAACCGAAAAGTGCCCCGGCTTCATCATTGACCATGTCTCTTCCCAAACCAATCAGAACCTGCGAGACGTTTTCTTTGTCAACAAGTCCGATGGTTGGGCGGTCGGGACGGGAGGCGTCGTTGTTGCTACTGTCGATGGGGGAGTGACGTGGCAGGTCCAGCCCACGCCAGAACCCAGAACTCTCTATGGCGTGCATTTCGTCAGCGCCGAGACCGGCTGGGCTGTCGGTTCAGGCGGCACCGTGATGAGTACTACCAACGGCGGTCTCACTTGGGTGCATGCCAGCATCGGCTCGGCCGCGCTGACTGACATCCACGCCCTTGATGCCCGCACCGCCTGGGCGGTGGGTGGTTCCAGAATACTCTCCACCAATGATGGCGGTGCTACCTGGAGTGCTTACAACAACTCGACGATCTCGATCCCGACTCTCTATCGCGTCGAATTCATCGATCGCAACCACGGCTGGATGGTCGGTACTGGCAAGACGATCCTATACACCAACGATGGTGGGCGAAACTTCGCTCCTCAGACGACTGGCTCAGGCAATCCGCTGCATGGCTTGGACATGGTTGATGCCAGTTACGGTTGGGCGGTTGGCTTCGGCGGGATGATCTTGCATACATCTGATGGTGGCCGAAATTGGATCTCACAGCAGACCTCGACAGCTCTGGTTCTCTATGGCGTCGGCTTCAGCGATCAGAACCATGGTTTTGTGGTCGGCGATTCTGGATCTGTCTATGGTACGCTTGATGGGGGAGAGTCATGGGAGGAGATTGACTCAGGAACGTTCAATACTTTGCAGCAAGTGTTCTTTGTTAATGATACAACCGCCCTGGCATGCGGTGAGAAGGGTACGATGCTGCGTATCACTCGTACGCTGGTAGACTGCCCGGCATACTAGTCCCCGAGTCGGTAGGCGGCAGAAATTCGGAAAGTCTCATCCAACTGCGAATGATGCAGATAGGCGAAGTCGACCGCGATACGTCCGATGGCCATTCCGCCGCCAGCCGTGAAGCGACCAATATCATAACCCAGGCGGCCGAACAACGTCTCTCGCCAGGCCAATTCCCAGCCATAGTGGGAATCAAGTGACAACGATCCGGCGTAGTATTGAGCAGCCTCATTGAGATGCTCAAACTTAACGTCGCCGCTGAGCGCCATGCGGACGGTCATCATGCCCAGCGAGCGTTGAAGCATCAGGCCCGGCTTGACCGTGGGATAAATGGACTCGGTATAGCCGCCGCTGTCAAACGTCTCTCCCGTATATCGAATGAAGCCCGAGGTGGCATCGGTAACCATCAGCCCGGCCTGAAGCCACGGCCGCACGTCATAGAGCAGGCCGGCATCGAGGGTCAAGCCTTTTCCGGTCTCCGTGCCCAGATCGCGATGGATGATCTTGATCGTCAATCCGAAATCCAGGCGAGGGGTGAGCTCCCCGGCGATCGCAGCCGAGAGCAGGACATCAGCATGCGACTCCTCGCGCAGGACATAGTACCTCTCGGTGAGTTCATCCTCGCGCGTAATCTTGATGCCGCCGCCGCCAAGATAGTAGAGGTAGAAGCTGAAGGCTCGAAACGGTCCTCCCGAACGCGGACGAGCATCGGTATAGGCGACAAAATCGTGATTGAGCAATGATCCAAAGGTCTCGGCGTGCATGGCCGTGATATGGCGCGATGATAATCGGGCGAGGCCAGCCGGGTTCCAGTAGGCAGCAGTCGCGTCAAACGGTCCGGCAATCAGAGCCCCCCCCATCGCCAAGCCACGTCCGCCGACACCGAGTGAAAACGGATCACCGGCGTACTTGGCCGCCTCGGCCGATTGCAGGCCGAGCAGCATGACTCCAATCAGGGCCAGCGTCGTGAGCACTAGAGGAGATCGTAGGGACTTCATGCGCATTACGTTCGTAGTCATATCTATTGCATCGTCAACAGGCATACTTTTGCCAATAAGTAACGTTCAGTGTCCGGGGGCAAGTACAATGCTTCTACCGCTGGCGGCCATCCTGGATACAAAAAAAAGGGCGGGGGAAACCCCGCCCAAACAGTTAACAATATGATGCAATCTTAGAGGCTGCTGTCGTCGGTCTTCTTGGTCTCGTCAGCCTTCTTGGTGGCGCATCCAGCCTTGCTCTTGTTGCAGCTGGCGGCAGCCGCGCCGCAAGTCTTGGCACAGCCCGGGGCGCAACCCTTCTTGGCGTCTACGGTCGGAGCGGAAACGGCCACGGCCGGGATTATGCTGGCCTCGAAGCCCTTGCTGGTAACCGCTTTGGTGAGGTCGTCGGTAGAGCATTTGGTGAGATCGGCACAAACCAGAGCCTTGCCCTCTTTGTGGTCAACCTTGACAACCTTGATAACGCCAGGGATCGCTTCGAGGGCGGCCGAAACCGAACTCTCACAGCCACCGCAGGTCATACCTTTGATGTCCATCTCAGTGAAGCCACAGTTTTCCTTGCTACCACAGAGCTTGGAGCATTCTTCAGGGGTCATGCCGCATTTGGCGGCGCACTGGGCGGCCGTAAGGGTCGCAGAGGAGGTCGTCGAGGCCTTTTCGATCGTGCCAGCTTTGGCGGTGCAACCGGCACCGGAATAAACCTGCATGCTGGCGAACAGCATAATGGCCAGGGCGGCTACGCCAATAATCATGAGCTTCTTCACAGTGTTGTCTCCTAACAGGTGGAAAACCTAATCGTTTATTCGTGTTATGACGGAAATAACGGCGAAAACCCAGTTATAGTCAACATCTTTGTTGACCAAAGGGATCCAGATTGGCGCCGTAATTCGCACTCTCATCCTCTTAGACAATGTTTCCACCCCAAATGTTCCCGTGGTCTTCTGCTATATGTCGCCGGGGCCTTTCGGACAAACATCGTGCTTGCCATGGAGCCCCCTTCCCCTTACCATAACAACCTATGAAACTTGGAATTATAGGCAAACCGCAAAGCGGCAAGACGACCATATTCAACGCTGCTGCCGGGCAAGACGTTGCTGTCGGGGACTTCAGCCAGGCCTCCCACCGAGCCGTGATCAAGGTCCCGGATAGCCGGGTTGACAAGCTGACTGAGATGTTCCAACCCAAAAAAACCATCTACGCCGAGATTGAACTTCTGGATGCCCCTGGATTTACCGGCAAAGGCAAGGAGTCCGGTACTTTCGACATCACTCCGGAATTGCGTGAGATGGATGCCCTGATAATGGTGGTTGACCATTTTTCGTCTGAGGCCAATCCCCGGAAGTTCATTGCCAATCTCTTTGAAGAGATGATTCTCTCCGACCAGGTGATAATCGAGCGCAATCTGGAAAGCAGGAGCCGCAAGATGAAGCTGACGGGCGACCAGACGCTGAAGATCGAAGTAGCCCTCCTGGAGCGTCTCCTCAAGACTCTAGAGCAAGAAAAGCCCCTGCTGGAGATGGATCTGAGCGCCGATGACCGTAAGGCTTTGCGCGGCTATCAGTTCATCACCCTCAGTCCCGTGTTGATAATCCTCAATATTGGGGAAGACGACCTGTCCGAAGCTGGCGAAATCTACGACCAGTACGCTGACTTGGTCCAACCGGGGCGGCTGGAGCTGGCGACAGTCTGTGGCAAAGTGCAGGCAGAATTGGCCTTGCTGGATCCCGAAGAACAAGATGCTTTTCTGGCGGAGTTGGGCCTCAAAGAGCGCGCAATTGATAAGGTGATTCAGAAATCCTACAGCCTGTTGGGCCTGATATCTTTTCTGACCAGCGGCACGGACGAAGTCAGAGCCTGGACCATCCGTAGGGGTACCACCGCCCACAAGGCGGCCGGGTCGGTTCACTCTGATATCGAGCGCGGCTTCATTCGGGCTGAAGTGACCCGCTATGAGGATCTCATTGAATACAAGACACCGGCGGCCCTGAAAGCAGCTGGCAAGATCCACGTGGAGGGAAAAGAGTACGTGGTTCAGGATGGTGATGAGATCCTGTTCCGCTTCAACGTTTGACGATCTGATGTTTCAGTGGCTGGAACTGATTTCTGGAACAGCTTTGCCTGCAAACTGTTGGATCTCAGAGGTAACTATTGCCATGGAGTCGTCCGGCAGGTTATCTTGCCTGCAGAAGAGGGCCCGGGTTGGCCTGACTGGTTCAGAAGGCCATGAGCTGCCGATAAGTAAATAGGGTAGTGTTGGAGAGAAAACTTTGACTCATTCGAGGACTACGTGATAGCTGTCGACGAAATTCCGAACAAAGAGACCACTGATACCGAAGTATTGGCCATCCTGCCCCTGAAGGGCACCGTCGTTTATCCGTATCTGGTCGTGCCTCTCATGATCCAGGATGCCGAGCAGACCCGTTTGCTTGATGACGCGCTTATGCGTGGCGCTCGGATCGGACTGTTCCTGCAGAAGGATCCCAAGCAAGATGACCCGGGTCCGGACGATCTCTACAATATCGGCACGTCGGGTAACATCCTCAAGATGCTCCGTTTTCCGGATGGCACTGTCCGTTTCCTGATCCAGGGTCTGACGCGGCTGCGTATTCGTGAGTTCACTGCCGAGTCCCCTTACATGATGGCCCGCGTCGAGACCCTCAAAGAGGTTAGCGGCAAAGCGGTTGAGGCCGAGGCCCTGCAGCGCCACCTGCTCGATCGAGTTAAAATCCTGACCGATTTGGCTCCTTACCTGACCGAAGAATTCCATGTCTCGGCCATCAATCAGGATACACCGTCCAAGCTGGTTGATTTTGTCGCCAGCGGCTTGAACATCTCGACGGAGCAGAAACAGCAGACTCTTGAAGAGCTGAATATTGGCCATCGCATGAAGCAGATGCTGCTGACCATCAACAAAGAGATCGAAGTTCTTGAACTCTCCAAGAAGATCCAGGCGCAGGCCGCCAGTGAGCTTGGCAAGTCGCAGCGTGACTACATCCTTCGCGAGCAGATGAAAGCGATCAAGAGGGAACTTGGCGACGGGGACGAAGTATCCGAGGTCGAGGATATCCAGCAGAAGATCAAAGCTGCCGAGATGCCGGAGTACGCCGAAAAAGCCGCCGTCAAGGAGTTGGATCGACTGGCCCACATGCCACCCTCTTCGGCCGAGTATACTGTCTCGCGCACTTATCTGGACTGGTTGGTGAGCTTGCCGTGGAACAAGAGCACCGAGGACAAACTCGACCTGCGCGCCGCCAAAAAGGTACTCGATGAAGATCACCATGGTCTCGAAAGGGTCAAGGATCGCATCCTGGAACATCTGGCTGTGCGTAAGCTCAAGGCTGATGTCAAGGGACCGATTCTCTGCTTCGTGGGCCCTCCCGGTGTGGGCAAAACCTCGCTGGGTAAATCAATCGCGCGGGCCATGGGTCGTGAGTTCGGCCGCGTCTCGCTCGGTGGTATGCGTGATGAGGCCGAGATTCGTGGTCATCGACGCACCTATATTGGATCGATGCCAGGGCGCGTCATCCAGATGATCAAACGGTGTGGTTCCAACAATCCAGTCATCATGCTCGATGAAGTCGACAAACTAGGCAGTGATTTCCGTGGGGATCCAGCCTCGGCCCTGCTCGAAGTGCTCGACCCGGAACAGAACGATTCGTTCTCTGATCACTATCTAGAGCTGCCGTTCGATCTTTCACCGATCATGTTTGTGACTACCGCCAATTGGCTTGAGCCGATCCCAGCCGTGTTGCTTGATCGCATGGAGATCATCCGCTTGCCCGGATATACCGATATCGAAAAGCTGGCTATCGCCAAACTGCACCTGATCCCGAAGCAGTTGGAGAACCACGGTCTGACCAAGAGCAACCTTGGCTTCAACGACTCGGCCATCAAGGCGCTGATCGACGGATATACTCGCGAGGCTGGTCTGCGCAACCTGGAGCGGGAAATCGCCGCCGTGGCGCGCAAGTCGGCTCGGCGCGTCGCCTCCGGCCAAATGAAGAAGATTTCAGTCGATGCCAAGGCTGTTGGACGACTGCTCGGCCCGAAGAAATTCATCCGGGAAGCTCTTTCCCGGCTGGGTCAGGTTGGGGTTGTTCCCGGTCTGGCCTATACCGCAGTTGGCGGGGAAGTGCTGTTCATCGAGGCGACCTCAATGTCCGGCAAGGGCGGCATGACTCTGACCGGGCATCTCGGCGATGTCATGAAGGAATCTGCGCAAGCGGCTCTCTCATACTTGCGCTCCAATTCTGACGCTCTCATGGTTGACGAAAACGCTTTTGAGAAGCGCGATATTCATATCCATGTGCCCTCCGGCGCAACTCCCAAGGATGGACCCTCAGCGGGTATTGCCATGTTGGTGGCCCTTAGTTCACTCTTCACTGGCCGAGCGGTCAAGCCTTGCCTGGCCATGACGGGCGAGATTACTTTGCGTGGTACGCTCCTGCCTATCGGCGGTCTCAAAGAAAAACTCCTGGCCGCCTATCGCGCCGGGGTGAAGACGGTCATTCTGCCGGAAGAAAACCGTAAGGATACTTCGGAATTGCCACCCGAAATCAAGAAGGCCCTCAAGGTGAAGTTCTTTAGGGAGGCCCTCCCGGCGATCCGCTTCGCCCTTGAGAAAGAAGCCTCTGAGACTGCTCCCAAGGGCACCCGCAAGAGGAAATAGCGAAAGTCGAGTCAACCGCATGAAGCTGGTCACCTCGGAGCAGATGCGAACTGTCGATCGTACAACGATCGACGAATATGGAATCCCCGGGCCGGAACTGATGGAAAACGCCGGTCGCGGAGTCGCCGAACGTATCCTGAGCACGGTCATCGAGGGGGAAGACAATCCCACGATCACCATCTTCTGCGGGAAGGGCAACAATGGTGGCGATGGCTATGTCATCGGACGTTATCTGGCCGAGGCCGGATTGGAGGTCGCCTTCTGGCATCTCGGATCTCGTCCCGAGCTTTCCGATGATGCCGGACTCAACTATGATCGTGTGTCCATGGCCGGGCTGGAGCTTCACCAGATCACGGCGATCACTGATCTCCCCGAGCAACTCGACTCTGACTATATCATTGATGCGGTTTTCGGTACTGGCTTCGAGGGTGCGCCAAGAGGACTCTCGGCCGATGTCATCGCGTACATCAATCAGCAGGACCAGCCGGTTATCGCAGTCGATATGCCCTCGGGAGTGAACGCTGACACGGGCCAGTACGAAGGTGAGGTGGTTGGCGCTGATTTCACGTTCACCCTGGCGCTGCCCAAGTTTGGACTCTACGTTTCACCGGGTCGCGAGCTCGCCGGATGGGTGCAAATGATTCCGATTGGCGTGCCCCCCAGCGTTATCGATGGCTTCGGATTTGACGTCGAATTGGTCACGCCATCGATGGTATCTCAGATGATTCCGCATCGCCCGGCTGATGGCCACAAAGGTGATTTCGGCAAGCTTCTCTTGGTGGCTGGATCTACCGGCCTCACGGGGGCAGCTGCCCTGGCAACAAAAAGCGCCCTGCGAGCCGGATGCGGTCTGGCCAAGATCGGTACTCCAGCGACGGTTCTGCCGATCATTGCGGCGATGATACCTGAGGCAACAGGCTTGGCACTACCCGATGTAGGTAAACGCGGTGCGTTGGCCTTGCGAGGGCTCGGTCAGGTGCGGCAAGCCGCCGCCGAGCATGATGCAATCGCGATTGGTCCCGGACTGGGGCAGCATCATGAGACGTTTGAGCTGGTCCGACGCCTCGTCGCGACCCTGGATCAACCGATAGTTATCGATGCGGATGGGCTGAACGCTCTGGCTGGCCATGACGCGTTCTCGGCCAAGAGGCAAGTTCCACTGGTGGTGACGCCCCATCCGGGTGAGTTCCGGCGTCTGTCGGGGGAGACTGTGCCGGTCGAGATCCACGAACGTATCGCCATGGCGCGCTCGTTTGCCGCCGAGCACCAGGTCGTATTGGTCCTGAAGGGCAGCCCCAGTATTGTCGTTTCTCCCGACGGCTCCTGCTACCTCAATCCGACCGGTAATAGCGGTATGGCCACGGGTGGTTCCGGGGACGTGCTGACCGGTCTCATCGGTTCTTTGCTGGCTCAGGGACTGACGCCAATCGACGCAGCTATCAGCGGCACCTATCTTCATGGTCTCGCTGGCGATTTTGCGGCCGAGGAGCTGACCGAGCGAGCGCTGATTGCCGGCGACATAGTTGATTTTATCCCGGACGCTTTTTCCGCTCTTGGCTTGTAAGACACTGCGCCCCGCGACTCTTTAGTTGCCAAAATTCTCCACGATTCTCAGTTTTAATTGAACGGTGGCGGTGTTCCGTCAGTATTATTAGTGGGTGCAACGAGAGATCGAATCGCCCGGCAGGCTATAGAGGACTTTTCAGTATTGCAGGAGGACCTATCGACCGTTGGCAAAGACCCTGTTGTGAAAACCTGTGACTCACTGGAGGAGATCATGTCAAACTCAAGAATAGCCACGCTGGCAGTCTTATTGTCGGTCCTGGCACTGGTCGTTGGAGTGCTCGTCCTGGCCTGCGGAAGTTCGACGAATAGCCGAACCGAGACCGGCAATGTCATTGCCCAAAAGAGCGATTGTGGCGGTTATGTCCATACTCAACAGGCCAAGTTGGCCAGTGAGGACCAAACCTGCATCGAATGGAACTACTCGGTCGACGGCGTTCTCAGCTTCGTCCACTACAATGCTGGCTTCAACTGCTGCACTGACGTCGTAGCTAGTGTCGATGTCGCGGCGAACATCATTACCGTTCAGGTTACCGAAAGCGGCGACTGGTGCCACTGTCTGTGCCTGTTCGATATTGACTACGTGCTCGGCGAGATTCCGGCCGGGGTCTATACTTTGAATATCCAAGAGCCTTACCTACCAGAAGGGGATACGGCACTGGTCTTTGTGATCGAGCTCGATGGCGGCGAATCATCGGGATCGTACTGTGTCGATCGTTCGCAATATCCCTGGGAGATAACGACAACTGCAACCGGAGCACTGGTCGGTGATGCTTCGTGCAAACAGGCTAGCCTGGAAGATACGCTGGATGGCCTCACCTGTCTTGAATACACTTACGATGGCAGCACACTCTTGATGACGCACTACAACGCTGTCCTGAATTGCTGCCCAGTGCTGGTGGCCGACGTGGATGTCACCGCCTCATCCATCGTGATCACCGAGATCGATTCGCTCGAAAACGGCGGCTGTGATTGTATATGCCTGTACGACTTGAATTACGAGATCAATGATCTCTTGCCGGGGGAATACGTTGTCACGGTGGTTGAGCCGTACATTCCCGACGGTTCGTCGGTACTCCAAGACACCATCAACCTGTACTTTGATTCTACCGGGTCGTTCTGTGTGACGAGGGGGCAATTGCCGTAGGCTCGGGGCAGAGTGAGTGACGCCTACCACCACACTCTGCGGTTTCAGTCAATGAAGTTCCTGTTTCCACCGCCCTGGATCAGAATTCCGACGGTAATCCCAAGAGTGCTCTCATATTTGCCACGATAGCGGACAGAACTGAGCGCTGGCGCGATTATGAACCTGGTGCCATGGCGATTGCCAAACACCATCGGCAGACTCCCACTCAGAACGGGCTCGATTTCACTATCGGATCCATCATAAGACAGTTTCGAAAACCCAACTCCGCCCGAAACCTCGATCAGAGCGCTTTCTGAGCTGGCCAGTGTACTATGAAGATCAATCCCGAGGATCACCATTTGGGCGTTCACGTGCTCGGTCGACAGGTAAAACTCATCACCCGTGTAATGCCAGCGATTGATTGAGATCTCGCTCAACTCGACCTTTGCTCCCAGCGAAATCGCTATCGGCTTAGCCAACTGGCGCGGTCGGAATAGATAGTAACTGGCACCGAAAGCGTAGATGTTTGATTCTTCGACCCGTGCATAAGCAGCGCTGAAATCGAGAACACCTCGGGCAGTACCTCCGACCGATAGCTGCCATCCATCGGCATCGTTATTGGAGAGAATCCCTCCCATGATGCCCATCCCGCTTTCACCCTTGTCGAAAAATGTGCCCTGGGCGTGGGCCGTTGATGCGAGTGTAGAGAGAACCAGGATGGCCAGAAGAAGACATCTCATGTTCTACACCTTTCCGTGGCACTTCTTATATTTCTTGCCGGAGCCGCAGGGACAAGGATCATTGCGGCCGACTTTCTCCTGCTGTCGTTTGAAAGTTCGAGCCTGCTTGCCCGCCTGCGATGCCTCCGCCATGGGATTGGCTGGCTGTGCCGCCCCGGTCGGTCCCACTGCACCCGGTGCCATTGGTGGGGGAGGAGCCGAGCGCATACCCATGCCCTCAGTGTCAGCATGCGAGGCGGTCATCTGCTGGTCACGGCGACGTTCATCGCGCGACTTCTCCGGCAGTTTTACCTGAAGCTTGTAGACCAGATTGACGATTTCTTTGTCAACCGTATCAACCATCGTCTGGAATGTACCAAAAGCCTCGCGCTTGTAGATGTCGATCGGTTTGCCCATGCCGCCATGATAGGCGCGCAGTCCGATGCCTGCGCGCAGCTCGTCCATTTCGGCCAAATGATCGCGCCAGTGGCGATCGATAGTTGACAGCACGGCGTAGCGCTCCAATTGCCGCATCACATCGTCGCCGTATACCGTTTCCTTCTGGGTGTAGAATTTCATCACTGCTTCCAGCACGAACGCCTTGAGCGATTCATGCGTGAGACTGGCGACTTGATCAGCCTTGAACTCATGGTTCATGAGGTAGATCTTACGCAGATCCTCGACGAAACCAGTCAGATTCCATTCTTCGGCATAGGTCTTCTCGGGACAGTGGGTCTCGATCATGCTATCGAGCACGCTCTCGATCAGCTCGACGACCTCATCCCGGATCGATTCCCTTTCAAGGGCGGTCAAACGGCGCTCATAGATCCACTTGCGCTGGACATTCATGACATCATCGTAGTCCAGCGTATGTTTTCGAATGGCGAAGTTCTGCGCTTCGACCTTCTTCTGAGCCCGTTCGATAGCCTTGGTTACCATTGAGTGCGTGATCACATCGCCGTCCTCGATCCCGAGGCGATCCATGACATTGCCGAGGCGATCACCGCCGAATAGCCGCATCAGGTCATCCTCAAGGGAGAGGAAAAACAACGACGAGCCCGGATCTCCCTGACGACCGGCGCGACCCCGCAACTGGCGATCAATGCGGCGTGATTCATGCCGGGCGGTGCCGACAATATGCAAGCCGCCTCTCTCCCGAACGCCCTCGCCCAGCTTGATATCGGTTCCACGACCAGCCATATTGGTGGCGATCGTCACCGTGCCGGGTTGACCGGCATTGGCGACAATCTCCGCCTCACTCTTATGCTGCTTGGCATTGAGAACACTGTGGGGCACTTTGGCCCGCTTCAGCATGCGCGATAGTGTCTCCGAAACATCCACCGACACCGTGCCAACGAGCACTGGTCGACCCGCTTCCTGGGCGGTCGTGATTTCATTGATAATGGCGTTGTATTTTTCGCGGCGAGTGCGGTATATACGATCTTCCATATCATCTCGCGTCACCTGCACATTGGTCGGAATCACCATGACATCGAGTTTGTAGATGTCAAACAGTTCCTGCGCTTCGGTCTCGGCGGTGCCGGTCATGCCGGCCAGCTTGTCATACATGCGGAAATAATTCTGCAGCGTAATGGTGGCCAGCGTCTGGGATTCCGCTTCAATGCGGACACCCTCTTTGGCTTCGATCGACTGATGCAGACCGTCCGAGTACCGCCGACCGGGAAGAACGCGGCCGGTATTCTCATCGACGATCATCACTTTGCCGTCCTGCAAAACGTACTCTACGTCTTTCTCATAGAGCGTGTAGGCCCGCAGGAGCTGGTTGATAGCGTGCACTTTCTCGGACCGCTCGCCATGTATGCGGTAGATCTCTTCGATCTTATCCCGACGCTCCTGTTCGGACAGGGACTCATCCCCTTCAACTTCGGAGAGCATGGTTGATACGTCTGGAATCTCGAACATCATCTGCTCAGCTTTGGTGAGCAGGCCGGTACCCAGATCGGTCAAGGCTATAGAGTGTTCGCGTTCGTCGATGAAATAGTAAAGCCGATCGTCAATCTGGTCCAGCTTCTTATCCCGCATGAAAGAAGACTCTACCTCCGTGACGAGCTTGCTCATCCCGGACTCTTTCATGAGTTTCATGAAGCGCTTGTTTTTGGGCGCTCCTCGCCGGACCGCCAGCAGCAGGGTCCCGGCTTCGAATTCATCCTCAGCCTGACCACCCTCAAGCAGTTTCTCCGCAGTGGCTATCATGTCATTGATCAGGCCAAACTGACGGCGGACAATCGTATCTACGGTCGGCTTCATCTCTTGGTAGCGGTCGTGCACCGACGATTCTACTGTACCGGAGATAATCAACGGCGTGCGGGCTTCATCGATAAGGATCGAATCGACTTCATCGATGATGGCGTAATGGAAATTGCGATGGACGCGGTCCTCGATCCGCTGAGCCATGTTGTCGCGCAAATAGTCAAAACCGAACTCGTTGGCGGTGCCGAAAGTCACATCGCACTCGTACATTTTGCGACGCTCAGAATTGAT
>CAZHDS010000091.1:0-12729 GCA_964531495.1 uncultured Ignavibacteriales bacterium | reverse complement strand
CGCTGGACTCATCCTGCCCAACCGCTCCTGCGGCAAGCAGCAGCAAAAAGAGTATCGAAATGGAGACCTTCGCAGAAAACATAATCTTACTTCAGCAGCTTGCGGATGCCGACGTATCCTGAGATCCAGCCGAGCAGACCGCATACGCCCACAAACAGGGCCACATCAGGTAATCGCGGCAAGACCAACTGGAAGTGGGTAAAGCTTATCTCATCGTGGAAGTAAAGGATAACGGCCCAGCCAATCATGGCCGCCAAAATACTAATCAGCAGACTTTCAAGCAGGTAGGGCAAGGCCAGAAATAGCCGTCCTGCGCCGAGCAGGCGCATTTGCTGCAGACCCACTCCCCGCACCTCGGTCATCAAGCGAATACTGTTGGCCGAACTGATAAGAGCGGTGAGCACGATCAACACACCCAGCACCATGCCCACTTGCAGCACCAGCGAGCGGGCCAACTCTGCTTTCTCCAGCCATCGACGACTGTAGTGGACCGCACTGATGCCATCGATTGTCAGCATTTCCTCTTCCATGGCGGCACAGGCGTCCACTTTCAGGAAGGCGGAGTCAACCGTGATGACAAACGAGCGCGGAAGGGGATTGATCGTATCGTAGCCGATCAGCAGATCGGTACCTACCAGCCGAGCCAGCTCTTCCCGGGCAGCCTCCCGGGTAATCGATTGTCTGGCACCCACCCCGGCCACGTTGCCCAGAGACATTTCCAAAGAGGCCAACGTTGAGTCGGGATAAGCTTCGTCAACTATCGCTTCCAGGCGGATTTCTGAAATCAAGTCAGAATAGAACTTGTCAGATGTTGCGGCCGCAATCCAGAACATGTCAAAGAGCATAAACAGAAGCGTGAGGGACAGAAGTGAACCCAACGAAGTGGCCAGATGGCGCGACATGTTGCGTCCCTGCTCGGCGATGATGTGGCCCAGTCGACTCATACCAGCCCGCCCCCCTGGATCTCATAGTAGTCGGCGTTGGGCAGCCGCTTGCTCGGTGGTTCAGAAGTCACCATGATCATGGAACGGCCGGACACGGAAACTTTCACGAGATGCTCGTGCAGCCGCTCGTAGGTCGCCGCATCGAGCCCGGCCAGTGGTTCATCGACCAGTAAGAGTGGTTGATTGGCAATCGTGGCCCTGGCGAATTGGGCCAGAGTATGCTCGACCCGAGTTAGCGAATCAGGAAAGACGCGAGTCTGTTTCAACAGCGAGAATTCTGCCAAAACCTTCATCAGCCGCTCCCGCTGGACTTTCTTGCTTTGACCGTTAATGACCAGCGGAAAGGCAATATTCTGCGCCACCGTGAAGGATGGTATGAGTCCGTACAGTCCGCCCAGTCCGCCGATCTTGCGACGCATCCGGTTTAGCTGTCGCTTGTGGCGCGGATTGACACACTCGCCGAATACTTCGACCGATCCGGAATCCGCCGCCCGACGGCCAACCAGGAGCTCAATCAGGAACGACTTACCGGATCCGGCCCCTCCGGAAATCACTGCCGAACGCCCGACTGGGAGTTTGAAATTCAGATTGCTGAAGACATCCTCCCCTCGATCCGAACTCAAGTAGACGTTGCTCAATTCTACGATGATCTCATCCGACATCTGGCATCAATCCTGGTCCGAGATGGTTGAGGGGAGGCCGGCGCAGCGAGTCGTCCCCGGTTGGCGGGCTCACGACCAATGGTCGTATCAAGCCGATCTATGATAGACTCGGTTTCGCCTGTGGAACAACAAAAAACGTCGATCTCGCCCAGCAGAAAGGCCGGTCAGCGCAACCGGCCTCTCAGGACACACCTGTAAACTATCTGTCTTTCCTGATCAGTCTTTCATGGAAGCCAGGAAGCGCTCATTGGTCTTGGCTTTCTTGACCCGATCGATCAAGAACTCCATGGCCTCGATTGGGTTCATTTCAGCCAGGAACTTGCGCAATACCCAGATCTTGGCCAATGTGTCGGGATCGACCAGAAGCTCCTCTTTGCGGGTCGAGGAGCGGTTGATGTCCATTGCCGGGTAAACCCGTCGATCCGCCAGGCGACGGTCCAGGACCAGCTCCATATTACCGGTACCCTTAAACTCCTCAAAAATGACTTCGTCCATTCGCGAGCCCGTTTCGACCAGGGCGGTAGCGATGATCGACAGCGAGCCTCCCGCTTCGATATTTCGGGCCGCGCCAAAGAATCTCTTCGGTTTGTGAAGAGCGTTGGAGTCAACACCACCAGACAGGATTTTGCCGGAGTGAGGCACGACCGAGTTGTGGGCGCGAGCCAGGCGAGTGATGGAATCGAGCAGGATGACAACGTCATAACCATGCTCGGTGAGGCGCTTAGCCTTCTCCAGAACCATGTTGGCTACCTGCACGTGGCGTTCGGCCGGCTCATCAAAAGTCGACGAGACAACTTCACTTCGCACCGAGCGGCGCATGTCGGTGACTTCCTCAGGACGTTCATCAATGAGGAGTACGATCAGTTTCACGCCGGGATGGTTGGCGATAATCGACTGGGCGATGCGCTGGAGAATAATCGTCTTACCAGCTTTGGGCGGAGAAGTAATCAGAGCCCGCTGCCCCTTGCCGATCGGACACATCAGATCAATGATGCGGGTCGTCAGTTCTTCAGGCCGCGTCTCGAGTACGAAAGCCTCCTCAGGATAGAGGGGGGTCAGGTTGTCGAACAGGACTTTGTGTTTGGCCTTGTCGGGTTCGTCATAGTTGACTGACTCGATCTTCAGAAGCGCGAAGTATCGTTCGTTGTCCTTGGGGGCGCGTACTTGACCGGCCACGATGTCCCCGGTGCGCAGGTCAAAGCGTTTGATCTGCGATGGTGATACGTAGATGTCGTCCTGTCCCGGCAAGTAGTTGTAATCCGGGGAACGAAGAAAGCCATACCCTTCTTCCAGAATCTCGAGGACACCCTCGGCCAGGATGATACCGTCAGAGCTGGAGGCATTTTCCATGATCTTGTAGATCAACTCCGACTTACGGAGTCCGGAAACGCCCGGGATGTCCATATCCTCGGCGATCTTCAGGAGATCGGCGATGGTTTTTGCTTTTAGGTCTGTCAATTCCATGTGATTTCTCACCGTCTATAATTATTATATGATTGAATGCGTTGTTGAAGATCCTCAGGCGGGCGTGATGGTGCGATCTATCCCTGTTGCCAAGCCGGCTTGAGCACCGAAGACAGATCACTTAGGCGTGATGTCAGGTCGAGAGCTTCATACTAATCCTCAGTCAAGGGTATTTCGGGAGCATCGCCCCACAGTTTCTCCAAAGCATAAAACTGGCGCGTCGACTCCCGGAAGACGTGAACCACGACATCAATATAGTCGTACAGCACCCAGTTACCTTCGTTTAGGCCTTCTCTCTGATATGGCTTGACCCCTTCTTCCATCAGTCCATCTTCGATGGCGCGGGCAATTGCCTTCACATGAACGTCTGCCTCGCCAGAGGCAATGACAAAGAAGTCGCAAACCGAACTGATCTCAGTCAGTTGCAGTATACGAACATCAAATCCCTTCTTGGCAACAGCCAAGCGGCCGGCCGCACGGGCCAGTTCGAGCGCAGTTAGCGTCTTCAATTATTCTTCCGCATCTCCCTTCAACAGCTTCGCCGCCGACTGAATCTCAAACCAGTCAGCACCAAGCACCAGCGTCGCTGAAACTTCGCGGTAATTTTCTTCCAAGCTTTGCACCAGGATCTCGGGATCGGACAAGTGCAGTTTGCGAGCTAGCGTTCTAGCGGCCGATTTGTCTCCGTCTCTTGAAATCAGAAAAGTTTTCTCAACCGGTCGCACGTCAAAATTGTCCGTTTCGACTACAATGATCCGGATATCGGAATCCAGATAGTCAGCAAATTCATCAGCCACCCGTCCGGCCAGACCATCTACGCCACATCCGTTGAGGATCTGCAACCGCACCTCGTGTTCTGGTGAAATCAGGCCCTGAGAGGCACCGCCGGTAATACGCACGGACATGGAAATCACAAACAGCACAACGATGCCAAAGGCAACGGCTATGATTACTTCCAGCAACCGACCATTGACCAGACTAGCCAAGCCAGACTGTTTGCGCTTTTTGGTTTTATTGATTTTGAACATGAGGAAGGGGGTAGGGGCCAGACCGGCGGTAAGCTGCTCGCCCACTACGGTCCGACATGGTCATGCCAGAGGTTGCTCCTGTAGGCATAGGGGTTGTTATTACCGCGGTACGTCTGAAACATCAGCGACACGCGAAACTTGTTGGACGGGTGATAATCGAGACTGAAACCAGGCAAGAAAGTCGTCTCACGACTGGTGCTCGAAATCAGATTACCGGTATGGGCAATACCAAGATTCAGATTCAAGGACAACTTGGGCGAAAACTCGTAGTACATGCTGGTCTGCCACAGTCCGCCCGAGCCAGAAGCCCCGCCTCCCGAAAAATAGGAAACCGAGTAGCTATGGGACCAATTGATCCGAGACAAGTCCAATAATGAGAATGGATTGCCGACCGCCGACTGGCCCAAACCGCCTAGCTGCGAATTTCTCTCCAGCTCAGCCTGATCACTCAGCTGCGCCATAGACAGGGTCGAAACGACCATGACTATAGTCAGCGTTAGTATTAGAGTGTTGCTGTAAGATTTTGTGCCCATTGTATCTCTCAATCTACCGGGTTTGTGTATCGACGTCAACTCAAAAAATCGGCTTGCAGACCACTCCAAAGCAGTGACCTCAGCCTCTCCCTACTGATACTATTGTCGACCTCGAACGGTTCACAAAACAGTGGTGAGTCAGGAACATCACGGCTTGCTCTCATCACGTGAGAGCTGGCCCAGCTGCTCCACGGAGTTCACACCAAGTCCTTCGCGGGGATCTTCGGCAGCTACAACCGCAACCGGCAATCCCTTGCTACGCATGATCTTAATCGTGTCAGGCAGGTAGTATTCTTGCTGGGAGTTGTCGTTGCCGACTTCCGCCAGGGCGGCAAACAGTTGCCGATTGTCGAAGCAGAAGGTACCTGTATTAACTTCACTAATAGCCCGAATCTCTTCCGAGGCGTCCATGTGCTCGACAATTTCCTGTATCAGATCGGTGTCACCCTCGCGCACCACCCGGCCATATCCGGTGGGATTTTCCAGCACCGCCGACAGACACGTCGCGGCGGCACCGTAGCGCTCATGGGTCTCAAACAGGCGATTGATCGAACCGATTGTCAGCAATGGCATATCCCCCAGTAGCACCAGAGTCGTGCCGTCGAAGTCCTGCAGCTGGGGAGCCGTCATTTGCACCGCGTGACCAGTACCGAGCTGCTCTCGCTGCCAGGCGAATTCGACATCATAGTCCTGAAGGGCTTCCTGGACCATTTCTCCTTTGAAGCCAATCACGACAACCACGTGCTCAAGAGCCACCGGAGCCAGCGTATCCAGGACTATTTTTATGAGAGCTTTTCCGCCCAGTTCATGCAGAACCTTGGGCTTGTCTGATTTCATGCGCTTGCCTTTGCCGGCCGCAAGCACTATGGCAGCCCGTTGATCTGACATATGGCCTCCTCCATGTTGAGTTCTGCTGCTGGAAACAAACAGACCATCTAGGGTCTTCTTGGCCGGTTGGCCTCATCGACATGGACAATCGCGGGCTTGAAACTGGCCGCTTCCACTTTGTCCATCTGACCATAGGCCATAATGATAATAAGGTCGCCGATCTGTCCTTTGCGGGCGGCGGCACCATTCAGACCAATAATCCCCGTCCTCGCGGCACCTTCAATAACGTAGGTCTCGAATCGCTCGCCATTCGAGATATTGGCCACCTGGATCTTCTCGAATGGTATCAAGTCCGCCTGTCGCATCAAGTCACCGTCAATGGTGAGAGAACCGACATAGTCAAGACTGGCGTCTGTTATCTTGGCGCGGTGAATCTTGGATTTACAGACCGTTATAAGCATCGCCGTTTTCCTCTAAAAAAACACTACTCAGGGCGATCAAATATAGTCAAAACAGCCCTATTCGCAAGAAGTTTGAGGCCTTGAAAGGCCGCTTCCAGCAATATAGTAACCGGCTGTGACTTAGAAGGTTCCCGACGCGGCCCCGATCCGTCGGAGTCCCTCAAGGTTCACCTCACGGTCGGATTTGCACCCAATTGCGGGCCGGGAAGATCTCGATCTCGTCGGTTATATCGTCAATCGCCTTGACCAGGTTCTTCCACGTGACCAGGTGCTTCGCCTTGCGAGCCGAGAGCCACTGGAAATCGCTGTTTTCCTCGGAGAGTTCGACTTCGGAGTCAGGGGGAACGACCGCCACTATCAATGGCAGAATCCAAATCGCGTCAGCTTCCGGCTCGTAGAACTGGACCACGTATTCGGTCGCCCATATCGAGTCTGGCACGAGGCCAGTTTCTTCAGCCACCTCTCGCGCGACGACCTGGGCAACGGTTTCCTCACCGCACTTGCCGCCGGTCACAAAGCCCCACGACCCGGAGTAGGTTTCATTCTCCGATCTTTTCAGCAATAGAAACCGCCAGCCGTCGTCGGTATTGCGCAGGACAGCCACGTTCACGCCGGGGGATTCGATCTTGATATTGGTATGACGTTCGAGATTACTCATTCAGTTCGCACCAGTTCTGGTTGATTCCTGTTTGCCGCCAACTTAGCAACCGGCAAGCTCCCGTCAATGGCTATTTGTGGCTTTATAGTGTGGTGGCCAATCGCCCCAAGAGTGAGGCACGCAGCTTCAGGCCAGCTTCATGTTGTCGATCAGGCGCACGCCGTGCACATTGACCGCAAGAGAGCAGACCGTGCCGCGACGGACACTCTTGACAACGGTCAGGTCGTTGATATCGTTAAAGGCAATATAGTCTACCCTCGCCGAGCGGCAGCTGGCCCTAATCACGGCCCGCATCTCACGACTGATCTGACCGGGGGCCGAAACACCACTGTACACTAAGGCTCGCGCCGAACGCAGGGCGTAGTACAGGCAACAGGCCTCGGCCCGTTGTTCGTCGTCGAAATACTTGTTCCGCGATGACAGCGCCAGACCACTCTTCTCCCTGACCGTGCGGCCAATAATGAATCTGATCGGATAATTCAAGTCAGTCGTCATCCGCTTCAGCACAGCCGCCTGCTGAAAGTCCTTCATGCCAAAGACGACCACATTCGGGCGAGTGATATTGAAGAGCTTGGCCACAATCGTCGTTACTCCCCGAAAGTGTCCCGGCCGACTGGCTCCCTCCAGCACACGGGTGAGTTCGTCAACCTCGACATGAGTCCGATAGCCATCGGGATAGAGCTCTTCCGCCTTCGGGGCGAAGACTATCTCTCCTCCGGCTGACTGGATCTTACGGATATCCCCCTTTTCATCGCGAGGATAACGACTCAGGTCATCGGTGGGAGCAAATTGGATCGGATTGACGAAGATGGTGGTGATGACGGTATCACACAGAGAACCGACGCGTCTAATCAACGACAAATGGCCTTCGTGCAAGTACCCCATGGTCGGCACCAACCCGATGGTCTGGCCCCCGGCGGTCAGCTTCCGAGCCAGGGACTGCATTTTCCTGATTGAGCGTATGGTTTGCAATTGATGTCCTTGACGATCATCCGGCCGAAGTTTCGGCCTCGTCGAGCGGCGGATTGACAGGCTCATCCTGGTAAAATAGAGAACTCTCTTCGTCGATACGATAGCCATCCTTGATGTAGCGCAAGGCTACGTAGGCGCGCGCTTGGGCCGTGGCAATGATCGCGAACATGTATCCCCAGATAGAGGCAAATATCAAAAAGAGCATGACAGCCATCAAGTATCCGACCGCCCCGTCTCCCCCGGCTGACCAGGTCCAGTGACTTATCGCAAACGACCAGTCCACGCTAGGAAGGACGTTGAAGGTCTCACGAACCAGTTCGGAATCAACCGGCAGATGCGAGAGACCGGCACTCACCATGTCAGTTAAACGTTGTTGGCCGCCCGTCAAACCGCCGGCCACAACCATTAGTTGGACTGCCCGAAAGCTGAGATAGGCGTACACAAATCCGCTCAATTTTGCCGCTACCACGGAATAGGCGGTGTATCCAAGCCAGCGTACCGGTTGCCGCAAAAAGGTCGAGAATGTCTCCAGAATTGCTGTAAATACCTCGCCATGGCGATCAGCTGCGGCAGCAGCTGGCAGAAGCACGACCGAAACCATGCAGACCATGATGACAATAACGGCCAGGAGGGACACCACGAAGCCTGGCATGACAAACAAAGCAGCGTAGATCCACTGCCCCACATAAGGAATGCGGCTGGCCAGCCCCACCAGCGCAAAGAGCAAAATCACTACTGCCACGAAGCCGAGTATTGTCAACTGTGAGAGAAACACTTGCTTGAAGCGACGCCAGGCGAATCCGGCAGCGGCCGTAATTGAGAGAAACGGATAGCCCCGTACCTCCTCAATCTCAATAGCGCTGATAGCAAAGAAACCCATCATGAGCGAAAGAAGCGAAAGACCCAGGCCGGTGGCCATCAGTATCCATCCAACCGTTGAGTCCAGGCCGAGTCCCAGAGGGGGAAAGAAGCCGTAAGCGCTCCAGACATAGTCAAGGCTGTCACTTCCGACAGCCAGGGCCAGATACGTGAACATATCATAGACCGCCAGGGCAGTACACAGGAAGGCGGTCATGATGAAAATCTTCTTGCCGGTCAGAGCTTTGGCCGGTGCCCAGAGAACATCGCGGAAATCGAAATGGGGTCGGTTTTCCATGTACGCAATCTTGCCCGCCGATGAGATCAAGTCAAGAACAATTGGGTGGTGACCGAAGAGCCTCGGCGCATACAAGTCAGGTGTGGAATTCGATTATGTCACCGTCGACGACGGGAAAGTCAGCTTTGACGCGCTGTCCGTCATGTTTGCCCTCGCCCCATATTTTGGCAAACTTGAGGCGCTGGGCGAAATCCTTGTGCAAACCGAGCGCGGCGTCCTCGATAGTTGATCCCACGGGTAAGATAATCGGATCGGTGAAATCTGCTTCCTTGCCCACAGGTTTGGTGTAGACCCGGATTATCGCGAGCAACTCGAAGATCGTCTTCCTGAGAAGCAGCAGCGTATCCTCATCGATGATTGACGTGCCCACGATGGTGAATCCCGGAAACCTCTC
Source organism: uncultured Ignavibacteriales bacterium (assembly GCA_964531495.1). GTDB lineage: Bacteria > Zixibacteria > MSB-5A5 > GN15 > FEB-12 > DAOSXA01. The sequence continues at coordinate 3,629 of CAZHDS010000091.1, read as the reverse complement.
CTGCAGTTTGGCTCGCTTGTCCCCCGACTCGTCGTCAAAGACCTTGTGAGCGCAGACAATGGTCTTCTTGTGAACCAACCGAGGATCATCGATACCTTCGACGGCCACGGGACTCAGCACAATCCGCTTCTCCTCAAGACTCTCGACGATAAAATCGAGGTCAGCAATCATGGTCTGGGATTCCAGGTCGGCGACGAGAATGACGATATCGGCGTTGCGGATCAGACCAGTCAGATAGTTCTCGAAAGACTCGGTTGAGATCGGCGGCGTGTCAATCAATTGGAGCTGAACAGTCTCAAAGACGGTCATGCCAGGCTGAGGCTCTCGGGTTGTATACGGGTAGTCACCAATCAACGGTTTGGCGTTAGTAAGTGCGTCCAGAAGCGATGATTTGCCGCAATTGGGAGGTCCGATCAGAATCGTCTGACCGGCCCCTTCCTTGTCGATATGATCCAGAGCCGCTACCGTCCGCGCGGCGCCTCCTTTGGGGGCCTGCGTAAGCATCTTCCTCAGGTCAGATATCTTGGACTTCATTTCGGCCTGAAGCTTGTCGGTGCCCTTGTGCTTGGGCATCATCCGAAGCAGCTCTTCGGCCATACGAAGCTTCTCGCGCGTGTCCTTCTCGGCTCGGAACTCGCGCTCCAGCTCATAATATTGAGGCGGTAAGTTTGCTGGCATACGCTAATAAATAGCAAGAAGAAGCTTCGAAGGCAAGAATCGTTCCTGTTTTTAGCCAACTTCAGGTTCTGGCCAGCCAGGAGATAAAATGGAATGTAGACATATCCTACCCAATTTGCCTCAGATTTTAACGCCGCTATCCGATACTTTCAACTAAGACAAGTCCAGCGCACAAATAGCAGTCAGGGGAGAATATGCCGATGTCCATGGCCGATTCTATCGCGGTTGAATTTGATAAGACCAGGCACGTTCTGCACCTATCCAGCATCGATCGGATAGAAATCTCTCAGCCGCCGCAATTGGACGGTATGTGCGCCATGGTTAGTGACTTGCTCGCCCGGTATGGCCCTGAGCGGCTCTACATGATTGTGGATATCACGAATATCGTGATCGACCCGTCCCTCAGCGAAGTTTACGGTCGCAAGATCCGGAAGATAGCAGACAAATTCTTGCATCCTGGCGGTATTGCCCGCTACGGCTATCAGATTACGCGCATTACGATTGAAATGGCCTTGTCCTCGGATGAATCTCTGCTTGGCAATCTGTTCAGCTCGCGCCTTGCGGCCGAGTTGTATATCGATAATCTGATCCTAAGAAGTAAAGACGGGGCCACACCGATTCCCACGCCACCCCTGAGCACGTGATAGCGGTCCGCCTGAAAGGCGTCAGCGCCGGCGGCGCTTGTTCATTAGAATCTCTCGGATAGTCTGACACACTTGATCAACCTGGGCCAGGGTCAGCTCCGGATATAGCGGCAGAGTCACCACTCTCTGTCCCGCATAGGCCGTATTCGGAAAATGTCGCTCATGGAGTCCCATCGTCTCACGATAATAGCTGAGGTCGAATATCGGTCGAAAGTGAACGCCGCACTCGATGCCCTGTCGGGCCATCGCATGAATGAACTGATGGCGGGGTATCTTGAGGCGGGACAGCCGCAGCCTGACAATAAACAGATGCCAAGCGTGATGATTGGGCGAAGCCGCTTCCGGCAGGTGCAGCAGATCGGCCAAGTCGCCCAGATTCTCCATATACTGATGAGCCAGTCGCTGCCGACGGGCCTGGTTGTGTTCAAACACGGCCAATTGCCCCAGGCCGATCGCCGCGTGAACATCGGACATGTTCGCCTTCACGCCCAGGCCATAAGCATCGTAGCCAAACTCGCCCTTGGCACGCCGCTGATGAGCATCGGAGGACAGCCCGTGCCGCGCCAGAGTACGGACGACATCGATCAAGGCCCGATGACGCGAAACAACCATCCCCCCTTCGCCGCAAGTGAGATTCTTGGTCGAATGAAACGAGTAGATAGCCACATCAGAAAGAGCGGCCGTGCTTTTTTTGCCCACCTGAGTTCCAAACGAGTGGGCGGCATCCGCGATCAGCGACAAGGCATGGTCACTGCAAACTCGGTTCAGGCGCTTGTAGTTGGCCGGATATCCGGCGATGTCAATCGGCATTATGGCTGCCGTGCGGCTACTCAATTTGCGCTCGACTTCATCGGGGTCAATATTCAGGGTCGCAGGATTGATGTCGGCAAAGACCGGGGTTGCTCCGGCGGCGATAATAGCCTCGGCCGTCGCCACGAATGTAAACGGACTTGTAATGACTTCCCTTCCCCGTCCAATCCCGAGGGCTCGCAGGGCGAGCTGAAGACCCACCGAGCAGGAACTGACCGCGCAGGCATGGCGCACACGCAGATAACGCGCGATCCCTTTTTCAAAAGCAGCGACCCGGGGACCTGAAGTCAGCCAGCCTGACTTGAGCGTGGCGGCGACTTCGCGACGGGCCTGAGGCGAAAGAGTCAGATCAAATAGCGGTATGGTATATCGATCCTGCTTGGACATAATTCCGATTCCGGGGTCAGGCACGGTGACGGTTCGACCAACGGCATAAGATATCGACTACCAGGACTCTGTTACAAGCTTATTTTTGGCGTAGTATTGCAGTGGTAGTCGAAGAAACTGCCCGAGGATCTGCCTGGACCCTAGCCTAGGGCTCGTTGAAAAAGCCTCATGTGTCTTTCAAGCCCCTTCGACTCCGCTCAGGCTGACTTGAGAGACAGTAGCTAACAGATGGTCATGGTGAGCGAAGTCGAACCATGCTTCCGTGGTCAGGGTTGTTTCAGCAGGCCCTTAAGTCGGAGTGCTGGAACGTCGCAAGTGCTTCCCCATTCCCAACAGCGCCATCAAACCGAAAAACACTGTCATGGTGATCAGGCTTGTAAGAGCCAGGCGCGCGGCGGAAGCCATCCAGGACATGTCATTGCCGACGATATGCGCCGCTGGGTTCCAGAGGGCCATGATGGTGGTAATCAAGAGTCCCGCCACTACCACCTTGGCCAGGCTGACGACCAACGTTGTTCGTTGCTGGCTCGGATGGCGTCTGACGATTATGCTTACCAGAGCCACGGCAAAGCCAAAGTGGGCCAGAGCAGTCGCGAGGGGAATGCCGGTTGGTCCCATCATGCCCGAGAACACCCAAGTGCCGACAAACTTCGTAGCAAACAGCAGCAGAGTGAAACCCAGTACCTCCATTCGCCAGCCCCGGGAATAGCAGGCTCGGATGGATGCTGATACTACAAATAGGGCTACAATCGATGGAGCCATCGGACGCAGCAATTGGGCCGTGATAGCCACCGAGGATGAATCGAAGACCCCGCGCTTGAAGACAACCTGGATCAGCTCCGGGGCACTGAGATAGTATACTGCCGCCAGTGGAACCGCAATCATGACGGCGGCCACTATCGCCCGGCTGTAGAGGGCCATAAAACGCGCGTCATCATCTTTGGCCGCTGACTCAGAAAATAACGGGAAAAGCACGGAGGAAATGGCGAAACCGACCACGGCGTCAGGCAAAGTAACCAGCACTTGGCCATAGGCCAGAGCCGAGATGATGCCCTCGCCGAAAGCTGGTGCGAAATATCGATCGATAAGAAAGTACGAGCGGTTTATCGC
>CAZHDS010000090.1:0-12748 GCA_964531495.1 uncultured Ignavibacteriales bacterium | reverse complement strand
CAAGACCGGACGTCCGGATACCGACCGCGTGGTTGGTGGAGTCGTCAAGGGCGGAACGCCGTACGATGTCAATCCGAGCAACTGGGATTATGGACGCCAGATCAGATTGGGGCTTGAGCTCAACCTGTAGGCACTATCATAGATAAAACGTTTTTGACGGATGTATAGAGGATGACATGCTATTGAAAGATAACCACTCCCTGACCGGAAAAGTTGGTCGCACACTTCTGATCGCGATCGTGGTATGCAGCGCTGTGTGGGCCATGCCTGCTTCGGTAGCGGCTCAGGCGAAGGTGGGCACTACGGGAGCCCAGTTCCTGGAACTGGGCGTATCGGCGCGTGCCATGGGTATGGCCGAGGCCTTTACGGCGGTAGCCGATGACATCTCTGCCGTGTACTATAACCCGGCCGGGTTGACCTCGCTATACGATCGCGAAGCCGCCTTCACTAATGTCAGCATGCCGGCTGATGTGGGCTATAGGTTTGTTGCCTTTGGCATGCCGCTCGAGTCTATTGGAGGCGTCTTGGGCATCGGTGCCTACGCGCTGTCCTCCGGAGACATGATAGAGTACTTTCCAACCTCCGACGATCAGGGCACGGGGCGCATTTTCTCCTACAATGACTTTGCCCTCTCGGCCTCCTACGGCCGCTACTTGACTGATCGCTTCTCAATTGGCTTCACGGTCCGTTACATCGGTGAGTTCGTCCACGACTACAGCGCCAGCGGCTGGTCAGCCGATGTTGGAACCTCGTACGACACCGGTCACCGCGGCTTCAAAATCGCCATGGTGATTAGCAACTTCGGACCCGACCTGACCATGATCAGCAACTCGTATCCGCTACCGATCAACTTCAAGTTCGGCGGTTGTATTAACGTCATTGAGGGTGACGAGCATCTGGTGACCTTCGCTGCCGAAGGTGCCCACCCGGCTGACAACCTCGAGAAGTATAACGCTGGCTTGGAGTATACTTTTAACGACCGCTTCAGCCTCCGCTCCGGTTATCGGTTTAACTATGATATCGACGGTCTGACCGCCGGTGGTGGTCTGCGATTGCCGTATGGCGAGGATCACGAGATACAGGTCGACTATGCTTACCAGGATTTCGGCCTGCTGACCCAACTACACCGTTTCACCGTTTCGCTGGCGTTCTAAGGGGTTGTCCATATCATGAATAACAAAACAAGCAGAACGAAAATCATACTGGCCGCGATCCTGGTGTTTGCCGTCACGACAACTTCCTGCCTTATCTTCTCGGGAGGATGTACAAACACTCTCGATGGTGAGCTCAACGCCAACCAGAAGCCCATCGTCTATTTCGTAAATATACCCCCGGGACCGCGCGAAGTGTGTGATACCGTTGACGGTGTCATAACGTGCGACACGATAATTACTCAGTTCTCCCGTAACCCAGTCATCCACTGGGTAGGTACTGACCGCGACGGCATTATTGCGAGTTTCCGTTACTGCGTTGCCACGGTCGCCGAAGTTGGTGGTCTGAATCCTATGACTTATGCGGCTAGCATTGCCGAAGCAGACTGGATTCAGTTGGACGTAGACCCCAAAGGTCCGGACCCGAGGACTACGAACACGGTCGCCATGTCGGCTGATCTAACTGATCCGGTCCGTACTTTCGTTGATCAATACGTGTTTCTGCAGGCTTTCGATGAGCTTGGCCTGGGATCGGATATTACGTATCGCATGTTCTCTAGGAACGATAATCCTCCCACTACTGGGATCTGGCCTTGGCCGGGGGGGCGTCCGTCGATCAACTCCGAGTTGCCCGGTGGCATCGTAACCGGTGTGGGTATCAAGTATAGTGCTGATGATCCGATCGACTATCCCTCCGAACCTCCGCCGTTTGAATACCAGTGGCGCCTGTATGGTCCCTATGACGACAGTACCCTGGCCTTAATTCAGTCCGAATACTTCACTCATGTTTGCCCCACCGCTGATGGTCAGGTATATCGAATTGGTGAAGAGATCCAGCAATGTGATACTATCTTCACCGACAGTGGTACGGAAATCGACTGCTCCGTATGCACATGTGAGGTAGATCTGATTCCGCCGCCGGAGATGGCCGCATATGTATCGGTTGAGGAATACTTCGATATCGACGCGCTGGACGATTCTCTGATTCGTTTTGGCGATATCTCATACGATGGACCGCTGACAAATTACGTCGCGGGTGACTGCGGTGAGGTAGACTCTGTACGTCAGTACAAGTGCGAGGCGCAGGCGGATCCGGATACTTGGTTGACGGGTCTCGGGGTCGACGCCTGGATCCCTCAGAATGGAAATGTCTCGGAGCAGGTCCTGTTCAACGTTTTCTGGAACTACCATTCCGATACGACGCTACAAATGAACTACATCTTCTGGGTTCGCAGCCGGGACGACGCCATGGTTCCCGATCTGGTGCCAGCCTTTGAGTCGTTCCCTGTGATCAATCCGCGCTATGAGCGTGATGTCCTGGTTCTTGACTTGATCACGCCCAACCCCAAAATGTGGGTGCCGGTTGATGACGAGTCATTCAGCCCCAAGATGTATTGGAAGGGAGCCATTGATGCCTGGGCCGCAGCGACCGGCCGCGATAGCATAGTGTTTGACACCGCGGAAGTCGCCGAATGGGTCGGCAAAGCGAGCTCACCCGACTATATGAAAGTATCTCGGTGGTCCGGTGCGATCCCCATTGCTGAACTCTTGAAGCACAAGGTGGTCATTCTTTACAATGACTGTTTGGCCCTGGTGCCGTCGACGGTGTTTGACAACGTGTATACGTCCATTGATGCTGGTGTAAGCGTGTGGGCTACCTGGCGTACTTTCCTCAACAAGTCGAGGAAGAACCCACCTGATCTGGATATCGCCCCACCGTTCCAGTTTACGTGGTATTTCGGTGTGGAGCGAACGGCCTGGTCAGGATGGGCGTGCCACACATGTGAGGGCGGAGGCGATCCTTGCGACCCCTGTGGCTACTATCAGGATTTCATCGGGGCTGGATCCAAGTATCCGGAGGTGTGGCCGTACTTGCCAATTGACACCGGACTACTTCACAATCGCTATGAATGGAAGTCCAATACTTGGGAAGGCACCAATGGCGAGGGCGTCGGTGTGCGTCCTGGATTGCCGGAAGTCAACTGGAGCCAGTTGATGAATGGTACCACCACCATATACAAGTACAAATCGAGCTTTGGGCAATCCCATCCACTGGGATTCAATTACGCCTTCCAGGGTCGCCCTGTCGGTCATCTGTATCATACGAGCCTGTTCAAAACGGCCCATTTCAACTTCACACCGATTGCGATTCAACCAGACTCGATGCAGAAGACGGTTAACGTCCTGATGAGCTGGCTGTACGAACGCGATACGCGGGTGCCGCTTGCACTTGACGCTGCCCCGGTGCAGATATCACTTGACGACGCGCGGGCCAACGCCAAGCGTCGTCAGGAGCAACTGTTGATGGAGATGGGACTCGACCAGCCAGGTCGCTAGGCTCATCGACCACGCGAGAGTGTGCCAAGGGACCGGAGCGATCCGGTCCCTTTTCTTTTGTGAAACTATCGAGAGTTCTCGCGAATGTGATCGGCCAGACGATCAAGATTAGGATTGTCGGGGAAGAGCCGCTGAGCATTCGCTAGCGCCAGTTTGGCTTGCGCCATCTCACCCAAAGTGAGCAGGCTGCTGATTAGGTTGACATGCGGCTGCGGCATCGAACTGTCGATGGCTATCGCTCGTTGGCTGTGAGCCACGGCTGAGAGATGATTGCCCGAAAGCGCCTCGACATAACCGAGCTGATACTCGGCCCGGGCGACTTGCCGCTGATCATCCAGACGAGCCGCAAGATAATCCGCTTCAAACATACGATCATCGGTCTCTACCGGCGGAGGCGTTGTCTTCAGCACTATTTGGAGAAGCTGACGCGCCCGGTCCAACCCTCCTCGATTGGACAGCATCGCGGCCGCTTCATTGATGATCAATCCGTTGCTGTCGGTGGCTTCGACCGCTGAGCGTGCCAGAGAATAGAGTGAATCGTTGCCGACCGACAGGGCCTCCGCTATACGCAGCTGTAGGCGGCGAGCGGTAACGTCGTGAGGGAAGCTCTCCAGAGTCGGTTGAAGCGCCCTTGACGCCTGTTTGGGATGACCATCGAGAAGTGCGAGCGAGGCCAGATTCACGTAGGTCTTCGGTCTCTCAGGGTTGGCGTCCAGTTCTTGCAGTAGATAGTACTTGGCCGAATCGAGCATGCCGAGCTTGAGGTAAGCAGCGCCAAGGTTCAGGTTGACCTCCGGAAAAGTGGAATCGATTTCCCTGGAGCGCTGGAACACCTCTCGGGCGGTCTCGTAGTCGCCGGTGTTGTAAAAGTGCAGACCCTGAGAGATGTGCCCAGTGACTGCCATGCCGGATGGTAGGGCTACTACTGGCAGATAGGAGAACAGCCACGCCAGAGTCAGCAGCGCAGCACCGACCAAGGCAGTCCCCGACCGTCGTGTAGTGCGCTCTATCAGGGTACCGGCACCTCCGGCGGCCAGGACGAAGAAATACGGCATGAGGGGCAAACGAAAGCGACTTGAGAAGAAGAAAAGCGCTCCGGCCAGAATATACACCGTGACAATGCTCGCAAGGATCAGGACTTTCCGATTTCCTCGAACGCCCACCACCAACGCCACAATCCCGAAGGCAAAAACGGTCGCAAAACTCAGCGGGTTCAGGTGCAGTATCGATATCTGACCAAAGAACAAGTCCAAGGACCGATTATTGGAGATTTCGTCGTTGGAGACAAACCGGTAGAGCTTTGTCAGATACAGTCGCGCCGCCTCGGCTGGATTGGTGCTGATCCAGTCCCATGCCTGGGTTGACCAATAAGTCGAAATCTCACCGGGTGAAAGGTCGCTGCCGGTTGCCTGTCTGGCAACATGCGTGATATCTTGGAGACGCCAGTTGTAGCCATACGGTTCCGGCAGGCTGGCCGATACGCCATCAGCGCCTGCATTATTGCCAATATAAAGATTGATCCCTCCCTGAGAGGCGATCAAAACCGGATCACCCGCCACCGCGAGGTTTCTTACAGCGATTGGCGCGATAAATATCAAGCCGGAGAATAGGAAGATAGGAGCTGCTCGCCAGGTGCTCAGGCCCCTTTCTCTTACAAACAGTGCCAGAACCGCCAATAGGACCAGTACCACCAGCCCCGTCGGGCGAGTTATGCAGGCTAGTCCTAACAACGATCCGGACAGGGCGAGATCTCGCGTCACGCCGGTGTCGCGCCACTTGAGCCACATCAGGACGCCCAACTGCATGAGAAGGGCAAAGAGCGGATCCAGGAGCAGCTCGGCCTCGAAGTAGAGCATCGTTGGCCAAACCGCGTGAATCGCGGCCGCAGCCAGTCCCAGTTTGGAATTGAATACGCGGCGTCCCAGGTGATATGTCGCCAGCACCGAGGCCAGCCCTACGATCGCTCCAAATATCCGCCCAACCCAGAGCGAGGCTCCCAGCAATGCATACAAAGCGGCCAGACAGTAAACATAGAAAGGGGCGCGGAAATAGGTCGTATCGCCGAGCAGGTCACCTCCAGCCAGTACTTGAGCCCAATTGTGGTGATAGTAGTTGTCTATCGTCAGCTGACTCCAGTCAGCAAGGTCGGCGTAGCAAACAAGGTAGACGGTTCTGACCACGGCAGCTATGATCATCACCAGCATGATTCCACCGCCCTGTCTGCCTCGGATGCGCGTCAACATGGCTCCAATATAGTCGCCGAAGTGCAAAATGCTCTGAAAAAGTTTGCGGGGAAAGACGGATGTAATGCGCAATGCTTAGCACACTGTGCAGGAGCCGGCAACATCGTCTCGCCAAGAGACGAAAATAGCCTCTTTGGTTGAATGCAACTACAGACATAATAACAGGTTGCGGGCAGCAAATCACCCTACATGCAATCCTCTGCGGCTGGGCAGTTCAATGGTCAGAATTTGTCTTGTGGCATACCCTTTGCTCAACACAGATTGAACAGCCAAAGGAGATGCGATTGAACAACAAAGGCCACATAAGTTATCTGATCCTGATCGGCGTCGTCGCTGTGATAGCTGCCGGCCAACCGGCCCTCGCTCAGAAAATCGCTCCGGTCTTCGAACAGCGCCTCAATCAGGCCACCGGCTCTGCGGTTGACAGCCTGGTCGATGTCGTCGTATTTCTGGACAACGAGAATTCTAAGAATATCACCAGGATTGATCACAACGTGAGCCTGACGCGGTCTCAGAAGATCCGCTCGGTCACCTCCCAGCTGCGCTCCTTCCGGCCCCAACGGGCCAGCATTGTTCACCAACAGCTGGTCGCTATCTCCGAGTCTCCGGTGAAGCGCCTTTGGATCGTCCCAGCCTTTACGGCCACCGTTCGGCTTAGCGAAGTCGAGCGTATCGCCGCTCTTGACGGCGTACGCTTGGTTACTGCCAATATCGATATGGAATACGCGGCGCCGATAAGCGTGTCCGATGCTCCGCCGCAACTGACGACTTCTGTTTCCGACGCTCTGCAACTTCTTAACGTTCCGGCCCTATGGGCGCAGGGCATCAAGGGACATGGTAGTCTCGTATGTTCGTTCGACACCGGCGTGGAACGGGATCACCCGGCGCTGACTGACAAATGGCGCGGCAACCATGAGCCCCTTCATACCAGCTGGTTCTCCAAAGTAACCCCCAACGAAGAACCCTCTGATCGTTCCGGCCATGGTACTCACACGATGGGCATAATGGTCGGCGCGGCCCCGGCCGACTCGTTTGGTGTGGCTCCGGAGGCGGAGTGGATATCGGCTGGCGTCGTCGACCAGGGACGGCCGCTCTCGACAACCTTGAGCGACATAATCGAGGCTTTCCAGTGGACGCTGAATCCTGATGGCGATACGACCACGACCGATGACGTTCCCGACGTAATCTCCAACTCTTGGGGCATTCCCAAGGGACTGTTCACGCCTTGCGATGGTACTTTCGGTGAAGTTATAGACGCTGTCGAAGCGGCTGGTATTGTCACGATTTTCGCCGCCGGAAACGAAGGTCCGGATCCGAGCAGTTTGCGCTACCCGGCGGACCTGGCAACCACTCCGACCAGCGCCTTCGCAGTCGGTGCCGTCGATTATGATGGGAATATCGCCTCTTTCTCAAGTCGTGGCCCCAGCTCCTGCAACGGCGAAATCAAGCCCGAGATCGTAGCTCCCGGCGTTCAGATTCGGTCCTGCACCAAGGGCGGTACCTACGCCTACATGCAGGGTACTTCCCAGGCAGCCCCGTTTATTGCCGGACTGGTGGCCCTTATGCGCCAGTACAGCCCCGAAGCCACGGTTGATCAGATCAAGTACGCACTCATTCAAGCCGCCGTCGACCGCGGGATTCCTGGCGAAGATAACGAATATGGTCACGGCCTGGTTGATGCCTCACGCCTGCTGCAGTTCCTGCCGCGCCCAGGCGATGTCGAAGTTGCTTTGCTGGGCATCGTTATAGAGCCTCCTCAGATCCCTCAGCCCGGTGATACCGTCAGCCTTACTGTTGAGCTGACCAGTGCCAATACTGATGTTCCGCAACTGACCGGTCACCTGACGGCAGTCGATGGCTCCGATGTCTCTATTCTGCAGGGAAGCTCGGCCTTCGTTTTCGATAACAACGGCCTCGCTCGGAGTGAAACGCCGTTCCGCGTCAGCCTCGACTCCAGCTTGGCTCACGGCCAAACAGTAGAGCTGTCCCTTGAGACGTTTCTTCCCGATGGCGCAGCTCTCGACACGTTTACGTTTGAATTGGTGGTGGGCATTGCTCCAACGGGAACTATAACCTCTCACCAGACCGGCGATATCTCGTTCTCCGTATCTGATTTCGGACAGTATGGCTTTGGTCCCGGCTCGATCTACAACGCGGGCGGGGAGGGCTTCCGCTACCGAGGCCAGGACAATGTGCTTTTCGAGGCCGGAATCGTCGTAGGCCGCAATCAACTCCAGCTTTCCAGCGCCCTGCGTGATGAAGAAGGTCAGTTCCGCCCCTCAGATTTCCTGGCCAAGAGTGAGCTCAAGGATTCCGATTTCGGCGACGGTGTGCAGCAGACTCTGGCTGAGTATGACGACAATTACTCCGAAATACCGATTCCTCTCGGGATCGTTCAGGATGTTATGTCGTTTAATCAAGAAGAGGATATAGTGATCCTTCGCTTCGGTCTGATCAATCAATCTCCTGAGCGCCTGACGCATCTCCACTTTGGATTTCTGGCCGATTTTGATCTAGCCGATGGTGGCGAGTCACTCGTCTATGATGAAGAGGCCCAGATACTCTATCAGGTCGGCGATGATGGTCCCCTGGTTGGTCTGGTTCCTCTGCTAAACGTCAATTCGTTCCAGGGACTTAAGAATGATGGTGGCAAGACCGGTTTCACTCAGGCAGAATTGTTTGCGATGATTAGTGACAGTCAGTCCAATGTTGATCCTGCCGTGCAAGGTGATGTGATGTTCATGGTGCGCACCGATGCCTTTACGATTGATCCGGGGTCTATGGCCGAAGTTGCCTTTGCGCTGGTGGCTGCAGATGATCTGCCGTCGCTAATCGGCACCGCCCAGCGGGCGCGGGACCTGTTTGGCGTAGCCACCGATGTCGATCACCGGGATTCAGATGGTCTGCCGAGTACAATTGCTCTGCACCAGAATTACCCCAATCCGTTCAATCCCACGACCACCATCGCCTTCACGTTGAAGCAGGCCAGCCAGATGTCCCTGGGCGTCTTCAATACGTTGGGCCAGCAGGTCACGACCCTGCACTCTGGGGTACTGCCAGCCGGAAACCACAGCGTACAGTGGAATGGCACCGACGCCTCTGGAAATCCGGTTGCCTCCGGAGTCTACTTCTACCGCATCGCCACCGACACCGAGGTTCAATCACGCAAGATGTTGCTTTTGAAGTAGTCGGGAATGCGATATATTCTCCTCGATTACAGACACTGACCTTTCGAGCATGTAATATAGGAATCACGGCATGTTGAGTTTTGGGAAAATCATGATTGGAATAGCCATCCTGGCAACGAGCTTGATTCTGTTCGCTTCCAGCAGCCGGGCGGTAGCGCCGAGCGAGAAGGCGATCGAAAAGTGGAAGGCGGAAGGCCGCTACGAAGAGATGGTAGGCCAATGGCGTCGCTTCAAGGCGGATGGAGGTTGCTCTCCAGCTGAGCAGGTGCCGTTCGACCGTGAAAAGCATGCCCAGTCGCTGGCCTTGGGAACCGACGTCGCCGACACCGTGTACGTATGCGTGATAATGGTTGATTTTGACGATAATCCGGCCTCCGGTGGGGGCGTGTTTGCCACCCCAGCCGATTTCAATAAGCAGCTCTTCTCATATCGCGGGACCGATCCAGAATCGGAGCAGAATCCGACCGGATCGATGACCGACTTCTACATGGAGAATTCGTACGATCAGTTTTACATCAAAGGCGATATCTTCGGTTGGTATCGGGCTCCGGAGGACTACTCTTATTATGTCGTCCATGACACGATCGCCGGCCTACCGCCCAGTGGTCGCGCCGACGACTTGGCTCGGGATGCGTGCTTCGCAGCCCGGGATGCTGGTGTCGATTTCTCAAAGTATGATAGTGATAACGATGGGAATTGCGATGGTTTGATCATCATCCATGCTGGTCCCGGGGCTGAGACCGGCGCGAGCAATGCCATCTGGTCACACAAGAGCAGCATCAATGTTTTTCTCAATGGTGTCGCGATTACGAATTACACAATGAACCCCGAGGAATACGACAACGACATTCATCCGATCGGTGTTTATGCCCACGAATACGGCCACTTTCTCGGTTTGCCGGACCTCTATGATATCGACTACCTGCCCACCACTTCTAGCGGTCTTGGCCGATGGAGCCTGATGGCCACCGGTAGCTACAACGGCGATTCGCGTAGCCCGGCCCATCTTGATGCCTGGTGTAAGCAGGATATCGGCTTTCTAAGTTTAACTTGGCTGGACGGCATCAATCTTCTCAATGTGGAGATTCCGTGCGTGGAGTACAATCCCGTCGCCTACCGACTGCGGAACCAGGGCGTTTCATCTTATGAGTATTGGGTTGTCGAGAATCGCCAGAAGGTGGGCTTCGATAGTGACCTGCCATCCGATGGCCTGCTTATCTATCACGTCGATACGCAAGCCCCTGAGCACAATAGCAACCATCTGCGGTATCATGTGGCACTGGAGCAGGCGGACGGCAACAATGGCCTGGCCCTGCTGGGCAGTCTTGGCGATGCCGGTGATCCCTTCCCGGGTGCCACTCTTGCCCGTGAGTTTCATGATCGTACTGTCCCCGATTCTCGTACCAATCTCCTCGGTTGGGACCCGGATGAGGCCACCGGAGTTGGTGTCTGGAACATTTCCGATTCCGACTCCCTGATGTATGCTGATCTGGATTCGCGCTTTTCGCGGCCCTGGCCGGACCTCTCATCGACCTCGCCGCCGGCGTTCGACGATGCCGTCGGGGGGGATGGCGATGGTCGCCTTGAGGCGGGCGAGACCGTCTATCTGACGCTTCACATTCACAACTTCTGGCGGACCGCCTACAACGGTGTCATCCATGTTGCCTGTGACAACCCGGGAGTTGAGTTCTTGACGAATGATGTCCCGTTGGTGGGCAGTATTATGGGCGATTTCGATGTTCTCAACACATCGCCGGTTCAATTTCGCATCACGGCTGAAGTTCAGCCAATGATTGATACTTTCTGGGTCACGGTCACCAGTGATTCTCTGTCCATGCCCGTTGGATCGGCCGAGTTTAGCACCGACCTTCCGATCGAAGTAGCTATCGGTGGGTCCCAGGTGCTGATCGTCGATGACGATCGAGGGGATGACTACGAGAGTGTTTATGAGGACATCCTTTACTCTCAGCTGGTACCCTATGAGACCTGGAGTGTCAACGACAGCGGCGTTCCTTCGGGCAGCAAGCTGATCGAGTACCCGATGGTATTCTGGCACACTGGCGACTCGTCTGCGCAGATATCGAGTGGCGATATTGCCGCGCTTAAGTATTTCATGGATGCCAGAGGCAATTTGCTTCTGTCGACCAACGCCGGCGTGTACGACTTGGCGAGCATCGACAGCCAATTCATGGCCGACTATTTTGGTGCCGCGGCGACCGGCGAGTCGGATGAGCTGCCTATGTATATAGGGGTTGATGGTTCTCGGCTGGGTGGTGACAGCGTGAAATATCGTGGTGAAAACGGCGGGTGGACCCAGTTACCATATGTCACGCCAATGGGTATCGGAGAGCCCGAGTTCCTGTTGTCTGGTAACACCAGTGCAGTCGTCGGTGTGACTGTCCTCGAGGAGGAAGGTCATCGGTCAGTATTGCTCAGCTTTGCCATCGAGACAATGAAGAACACGTCCACCGGCTATGGCACCGCTTCCGACCTGATTTCCGATATCATCGATTTCTTCGAAGTGAGCGCCGGCATCCACACCGATGTCGACGACGGCCGGGGAGGGGCTTTGCCTGGTTCCTTCACGCTCGGGCAGAACTACCCCAATCCTTTCAACCCGACGACGACGATTTCCTATACGCTCCGACCGATCGCAGGCTCGCTGCCGACAACCAATCTGGCGGTGTTCAACCTGCTGGGTCAAAGAGTGGTAACATTGGTCAACGAAGCCCAACTTCCCGGGATCTATACTGTCAACTGGGACGGCCGGAATCAGGCCGCGCAACCAATCGCCAGCGGAGTCTATTTCTATCGCCTGAGCAGGGGAGACGACTCCCAAACCCGCAAGATGATTCTTCTCAAATGACAGCTTTCTCACGCGGTCTCTATTAGCCGTCAGTCATGGCGGCTAATCTGCTGTCATGCACAGAGTTGGGTGGCGACCTGGGTCTCTGTGTTCCGCCTCGAAACCGCTTGACTTTCCCCCCCATTGTGATATAATGAAAATGAAAGTCGTTTTCATTTGCGGTCTACACTTGTCTGACTTCTGCGGACGAAGACGATGTCGCCTTGACCGATACGATCTGGTCGTGACTGAGGTTTTTTGATGAGAGAGTTTCTCAAAGCCCGGGGATTCAAGATGACCCCCCAGCGGGAACTAATCATCCGCTCGTTCTTCGAGTTGGGCAAGCATGTATCTGTGGACGAGCTCTATCAAAAAGTTCGCGCTCGTGATGAGGCGGTTGGATACAGCACGGTGTGGCGCAATCTCAAGCTGATCTGTCGCATCGGCTTGGCTGAGGAAGTCAATATTGGCGACGGTATAACGCGCTACGATCGAGTCACCAAAGTTCCCCATGGCCACATGTATTGTCAGAAGTGCAAAAGCCTGGTGGAGTTCGACGTGTCGAAGATCGTCGGCAGTCTAAACTCCGTGGCCATCGGTAACCAGTTTGTTGCCGACGGTTTCAAAGTCGAAATTCATGGCTATTGCGGAGACTGTTTTCCCGGAGTGAAGAAGGACGAACAGAAATCATCTGTTTCGGAGAAGAGCTCCTTCACCTCACCGGTTTTTGTGTCGATAACACACACATCCTGAAAGGCGCATGTTCTATCCATTCGGGTAAGATAGATCTTATCTGAGCGCTCCTTGATAGGGTAAACGGAGAATTTCTGCTCCTTATATTTTGATATATCGGGCTGGATACCTTTTTTGGTATTCACATCGAATATCCACAGTTCCGATTGTGGCACATGCTCATCACCCGGCATAGCATATTTGTATGTCTCCAGCTCGGGACGAGGCTTGGCCAGCACGTTGAGCACCCAC
>CAZHDS010000089.1:0-12794 GCA_964531495.1 uncultured Ignavibacteriales bacterium | reverse complement strand
CGACTTGGCCTTGGCATTGTAAAAACCCGTCGCGAAAACATCGCGCGCCAGTTGCTCCTGATCCGCTTCAGCGAACGCCCGGACTGATCGGTACTTTCGAAACAGATCTTTGGTGACCTTGTTGACTCGCTCGTCAGTACACTGGGCTGACAGGATTGTGGCCACCAGTAGTTGGTGCGTCGTTTTGAAATCAAGAGAGCATCGAGAATCGGGATAGGCATGCTTGAGACGCTCGACGCAGGTCAGGGCTCGTGATCTTCTGGTTGCAATGGTTTCTCGGGGCATAGTTATCCCTACTGGCAGGCCAGCATGATCACGCGATCAATATCAGCCAGATCCCTCAGCGTGTCCAGCGTTCGGTAGCGCTCGTCTCCCGCCGTCAGCTCAGCCACGCGATCGGCCTGATTGTATCCGATCTCGAATAGGATACGACCGCCATCGGCCAGGTAGTCAGGCGCGTAGCGGAGAATGACTTTCACAGCATCCAATCCTTCGTCGCCGGAGGTTAGCGAGATTTTTGGATCCGCCAGAACCTCTGGTGGCAAATCGCGATACTCATCCTCTGATATGTATGGAGGATTGGCCATGATCAGGTCAAACCGATCGTTGGAATCAAGGGCGGAGAAGAAATCGGACTGACGAAACTCAATGCGGTCTTCGTTACCAAGGGCGTGGACATTTCTGCGGGCCACATCCAGTGCCTCAGGGGAAATATCAAGGGCCAGGATGGAGGCATCGCGTAACTCGTTGGCCATAGTAACCGCAATCACGCCCGAGCCGGTGCCTATGTCGAGAATTCTCGGTTTGGCCAGCCTCTGTCGGCGAATGAAGCGCATCGCCGTTTCGCAGAGCAATTCGGTTTCGGGAGTTGGTACCATCACGGCCGGAGACACGAAGAAACAGCGCCCGTAGAACCACGCCTCTTCGAGGATATACTGAAGCGGGTACCGGGTAACCCGGCGCTCGATGATCTCATCAAGTCGCCTGACGATCTGATCAGTAATGAGCTCAGCACTATCGAGGTACAGCCGCAATCGCTCGCACTTGAGCAGGGAGCAGAGAATTATCTCGACTTCAGCCTGGCCCTGATCGATTCCCGCATCAATCAGTACCTGGGCTCTTTCCGAAACCAGTTTGGGTAGCCGAATACTCATCCGAGACGTTTGCTACCCCCGCCGCGCGAGAGCGCCCAGACATATATGGCGAGAAGCACTCCGATAAATACGTAACACACGGCGTAGGTCAGACTCTTGCCAAACTGGATGGAATGCGGGATCAAGTAAGTGAGCAACTGCAGGGCCAGGGCGCCAAGCGCCAGCTTGGCCAATGTCTCTGGCGCAAAGAGATCCCGTCCCCATCGACGACCACTTATGGACGCCAGCGACGAAAGACAGAAAAAGACGAGGTATACAAAGAGGAGCTGAGTCTTGTTGTCGGTGGCATCGGTACCAAAGGGCACGCCCTCCCAGACAACGCCGAAGGCATAGTAATTCATGGCAAAGCCGTAGGGATACCCCCCCAGGAAGGCGCACAGAGCGGCCAGGAAAATCATGCGCGCCATCGGTCCGGCATCGGTACCGCCTTTCAGCAGGCTGAGAGCATGCATGGCCGCCAGGGCCAGACAGAACACCGTGGCAAACATCAGGAAGATATGTCCGATAAGGACCGGACTTGGTACGGCGCCGATGAACTTGGTGTAGAACGGATGCCCATCTTCAGCCTTGAAAGTAGCAACTGGAGCTTGGTCGGCATCGATCACCTGGAAATAGTAATATACGCGACCACCCTTGGGGCCGGTTGTGATGTCGATGACGTATTCGTGTGTCACCGAATCGGAAGGCTTCATCAGGAGGACGGGAAAATTGTCATCGTCATCGAAATTCGTCGTGCCGTATCTGGCCTGGCGCAAAATAGCCCGCGAGCCATCTGGAATTTCGCCGGTCACTTGCACGGCAAGGCGGACCTTGCTAAGCTCATCCGCCTTGGGCACGGTGACGAGGTCAAAAATGATGCCGTTGTCATTGTGTGAGAGTGTTTCAGGGCGGCCGCGCGAAGTGTTGCGGGCCACGTAGAGCAGGAGCACGGTCAGCAACAAGGCCAACAGTATTCGCAGGTATTTCATGATTCTACTCTCCTGCCTGGAGCTTCAATTTTTCTTCCTGGTCGTGCATCCTCAGGGGCTCAATCAAGAGATCGACTTCGCCTTGCATGACCTGGTCCAGTTTGTAAAGAGTGAGCTTGATGCGATGATCGGTCACTCGCGATTGCGGGAAGTTGTATGTCCTGATCTTGGCGGAGCGGTCACCCGACGAAACCATGGAGCGTCGCTCGGCAGCCATCTTCTCTTGCTGCTCACCCATTTTTTGATCATATAGTCGGGAGCGCAGCACCAGCATGGCCTTGTTCTTGTTTTTCAGCTGAGATTTTTCGTCCTGGCAGGTAACGACCAAGCCGGTCGGGATGTACGTAATGCGCACGGCGGAATCGGTCGTGTTGACTGATTGTCCACCGGGGCCCGACGAGCGGTAGACATCGACCTTGAGCTCGTTCTCCTTGATCTCGAGATCGACCTCTTCAGCCTGGGGAAAGACGGCCACCGTGACCGCCGAGGTATGGATTCGTCCCTGGGTCTCGGTGGTCGGAACGCGCTGGACCCGATGCACACCGGACTCGTACTTCAGCTGACCATAGGCGTCATCGCCAGCTACCGAGAAAATGATTTCCTTGAACCCGCCCGAACCGGCGGCGTGGGAATTCATGATTTCCACTTTCCAGCTGTTCTTGTCGGCAAAACGCTGATACATGCGGAAAAGATCACCGCCGAATAAGCCGGCCTCTTCCCCACCAGTGCCAGCTCGGATCTCGACGATGGCCGCCTTGTCATCGTTGGGGTCGACCGGCAGTAGCTTGAGCCGGAATTCAATGACGGCCTGCTGAAGCGGACCCTCGTTTTCCTCGAGTTCCTCGCGCGCCATTTGTATCATGTCGTCATCATTTGCCCCAGAGATGATTTCCTTAGCTTCGTCCACCGTCACTTGCAGTCTTCGGTAGGATCGTCCAACCTCCAGAATTGACTCCAGCCGACGACGTTCGCGATTGAGAGTGATCATCTTCGGGCGATCAGAGAGTAGGGCCGGATCGGACATCTGCTGATCCAGTTCTACTAGTCTGCGCTCCAGTTTGTCTACGACATCAAGCATTGGTGTTTCCTGTGAGAGCCTCTGGGCCATGATATTCAATATCGGCCCGGAGTCCAAGTTCCAATTTGCGATTGAACGGTAGCTAAGAGGCAGTTATGTGCTGCACCGGGATCTTGGAATCGGTTACTCCAAGCGCCGACTGCAAGGCGACAATCCCAACTTCCAGCTGCTCAGGAGAGGGCTCCTGAGTCGTGATTCGCTGTAACCATAATCCGGGCTGGATCAGGATTCGTGTCAATCGGTTGTCACGCGTCTTGCCGGAAAGCTTCAGAAGCTCGTATGATCCCCCGGCCACAAAGGGCAAGAGCGAAAAGTGCAAACCAAAACGGCTCAGCAGGGGCGGGGGATGGCCAGTAGTGAGCGCGTAGATAGTGTCAGAAACAGCATAGGTCAGGATCGCCATCAGGGCCACGATCAGAATGAACGAAGTACCGCATCGAGGATGAAATCTCGTGTAAGTGGCGGCCCGCTCGGGGGTCAGGTCATCCCCCATTTCGTGGGCATAGATCGACTTGTGCTCAGCCCCATGGTATTGGAAGATTCGATTGAACTCACCAAAGAAGGATATTCCCCAGACATACAGCACAAACATCGCGAGCCGGATAGCGCCGGCGGTCAGGTTGAAGCCAATGGCGTTGCGATCGATGTTGAAGAAGTTCGAGATCGCCAGTGGCAGGAAGAAAAAGATAAAAACGCCGAGGGCCATCGCAAACGCCACTGTCAGGCCAAGCGTGAGCGAATTTGATTTTTGGGCCTTCTGTTCGTATTCCTCACCCTTTTCCTTGGCGTCGATCTTTTCCTGCTCCTTGATGGCGATATCGGCAGAAAAGTTGAGCGTCCGGATACCCAATACCAGCATCTCAACAAAGGCCACCGCACCCCGCACTATCGGAATATTGAGCACTTTGTGTCGCTTGGCGAGAGGCAGGTAGTCTTCGATCTTGACCAGAATCTGACCGTCAGGGGTGCGCACAGCGGTCGCCACCTTGTTGGTCGAGCGCATCATCACGCCCTCAATTACAGCCTGTCCACCTACACTAAGATCCGCCATTTGACTCCTCTTCCCTTGTGTAACGCAGGAAATTCCGAAAGGGTCACAAAAACATCAGGCGGTGTGCATTTTTGAATGCGCCACCGCCCGATTGAATCTGACCGCGTACGAGCCTAGGCTTCTTTATCGACCTTGGCGTACTTGCGGTTAAAACGCTCTACCCGCCCAGCCGTATCAATCAAGCGCTGCTTGCCGGTGAAAAACGGGTGGCAGTTGGAACATATTTCAACGCTAATCGCCTTCGACGTCGATCGCGTCGGATAGGACGCTCCACATGCACAGGTTACCGTGAGTTCATTGTACTCAGGATGAATTTTTGCCTTCAATTGAACCACCTCAAAATATCACGAATCTTTCACTATCGAACGGCCGGCCTGACTTATCGGACAGCCGAGCCACATAATATACGGTCAAATCGGATCTTGGCAAGTGCATTTTGGGCGGCATTGCCGCTTTCTTTGACAAGGGATAAGCGGCTGGGTTTCAGGGATCTAACCGCCCAAACAGCGCTCTGAGCCGTCCGCCTTGGACAGCACCACTGACCAATAACACTCCCCGTAGGTCAATCGGTCCACCCGAAAACGCTGAGAAAAGAGGTCGCTGAGTTCAATCTCGGAGAAGTAATTCTTTGTAATGACGTATGTTTCGCCGTTGTCCAGACGCCGACGAGTGAGGTTATTGCCATGCTCATCGGCACCGACCGGCTCACGGGAGAGTCCTTCCGCAGTTGGGTTGTTATCGATCATCCAGATCTTTCCGCCGGGCCGAAGGGGTCTCAAGATGGCCTCAAAAAGTGCCCCATAGTCCTGCCTGGGATGATGCGAAAACCAGAAGCCGAGAGACACGATGTCGAACCCGCCGGCGGCGAAGGGTAATCGATGCAGATCCGCTTGAACGAAGGATATCGAGCCCGGAAGAGCCTTCGACCGCGCCTCATTGAGCATGGCCAGGTTGATGTCTGAAGCCACTATCTGCTTCGCGCCGGGCGCCATGCTCTCAAGCCAGTAGCCGGTGCCGCTGGCCAGATCGAGTACCTCACGATCCGCCACCAGAGCGGCCAAGCGTTCCCGTTCCGCGGCCAGTTCCTGCTGGCGCTGGGGCACGTCGCGGTAGTAGATCTGCTCGTACTCGGGAGCCCGCTCACTGTAGTACTTGACCAAATCAGAGTTCTCGTTCACGTCTTCCCGGCCCTTCTTCAACTCGGATCCTCCGATTGCTGAGACCGCCTCAGGATGTCCTCAGCCAGACGACGGCCGAGTTGATCTGCTTCATCAAGAGTAGCAGCATCGTCCGCAGCTTGCCCCGAACGATGAAAGTCATCCGATGCGAAAAACAGCTGACCAATATTGTCGACTTCGATCCATTTGAAAAAGCCAGCCACAACCCGACGCGCTCCTTCAAACCAGCCGCGCTTGCCCCCCACCAGAACCATGGCACCGGGACGCTTTCGATTCAGGAGCTTGATGAAATCGTGCTCTGGATCGCTCCCGCCGTAATCGGGGGGACGAAAACAATTGCAGCGGTCGATGAATATTTTTGCCTGAGCGGATACGCTGTCAAAGTAGATCGGAGTACCGAAGAGAAGACAATCGCATTCAGCAACCATCTCATAGATTTTCGTAAGGTCATCATCAAAGAGACAGAACTTGCCCGGTTGGGGGGCTTCGCCGCAAGCCTGGCAGGGACAGAAAGAGAGATCGTTCAACCGAACAAACTGTGTGCGGGCCTGCGGGATTGTATTCGAGATACTGTCGGCAATACGACGCAGCAGCAGTTCGGTCGACGAGTTTTCCACCGGTGACGCGGATATTAGCAGGAGCCTAGTCAAGATCGGTCGCCTCCAGCTGCTCCAGAGTAGCGTATAGATCCAGCAACTCGGCTTCGAGAGCGCTCTTCCTGTCGTGAGCGGCCTGCAGCTTTTCCCAATCTGAAGTCGAGATATTCTCCACCAGATCGATCTCTATCTGACGCAGGTCAGCCTCGGCCTGGGCGATTCTTTCTTTGGTCTTCTGTAGATCCTTCTTGAGTCGGCCCCGACGGCGCGACTGCTCCTTGAAGGCTAAATAATCGTCGCGTGACTTCGATGATTTTGCTTTGCGGACGGTGTCGGCAGGGTCGGTGTGCTCCCGAAAATAGGAGTAGTTGCCCTCGTATGTCGCCAGTCGACCGGCCTCAATATGGAGGATGCGGTTGGCGACTCTGTCGAGGAAGTAACGGTCGTGACTGACGATGAGGCAACTGCCCTGGTACTCCAGTAGCGCTTCTTCGAGGGCCTCGCGCGAATCCATATCGAGATGGTTGGTCGGCTCATCGAAGATGATGAAATTGGCCGGGTGATACAGCAGTTTGGCCAGGGAGAGTTTTGTCTTCTCGCCCCCGGAGAGGCTGGACACGACCTTGAAGGGATCGTCGCCGGTGAATCCAAAACGAGCCAAGAACGAACGGATGCGCCCCCCATCAGCCACCCGATCCAGCTCCCACAGCGAGTCGAGCACGGTGAGGGTGGGGTCAAGATCGGACAGCTCCTGATCGAAGTAGGCCACATCGACATTGTTGCCAAGTTTGATGTCACCATCGATCGGAGCCAACTCCCCTACCAGCGATTTCAGCAAGGTTGTTTTGCCCGAACCATTGCGGCCAATCAATCCGACCCGGTCACCCCGGTAGAGATCGAAAGCAGCCTTGGTTAGAAAAGCCTCACTGTCATATCCGAGCGCGACATTGCTGACAGACACCACATGGGCGTAAGAACGGCCGGACGACTCCATCTTGATACGAGCCGCCGGACCATCGGTCTTGGGTGGTGGCAGACGTTTTATCCGCCCAAGGCATTTCAGCTTGGATTGGGCCTGTTTGGTCTTCTGACCAGCCATATTGCGGCGGATGTATTCTTCGAGGTGCTTGATTTCTGCTTGTTGGTGATGGTAGCGATGAACATGCTGCGCTCTTCGGGCGGCCCGCTCCGTAAGATAGTAATCGATGCCGCCGCTGTAGCGCTCCAGTTTGCCCCGATACAGTTCCCAGACCTGACTGACGGTCGCTTTCAAGAAGGCGCGGTCATGTGATACAACCAGATAGGCGCGGTTGCTGGTCTGAAGATATTCCTCCAGCCAGCGAGTGGACTCAATATCAAGGTGGTTGGTCGGTTCGTCCAATAGCAGGAGATTGCCGTTGCCAGCCAGAAGCCGGGCCAGGCTGGCACGGTTTTTCTCGCCGCCAGAGAAGCGTCGTAATAGGTCTCCATGCCGCTCCGAAGGAAAGCCCAGCCCCTCGAGAATGATCTTGACCTGGTTCTCGAAGTTGAAGCCATCCTCGACTTCAAATTTATTCTGCAGTTGTCCCAGTCGTTCCAGGCTCGACCGATCTTCAGGGTTGGTCTCCAACTCTTGCTGAAGAAGAGCTATCTCCTTCCGCATCGCGAGGAGGTCATCGCGCGCTGAGGCCACGTACTCGAAAAGGGGCAGCTCAAAGTAGGCGCTGATATCTTGCTCGGCGTAGTCCAAGCGACACTTCCGCGCTAGACTGACGGAACCGATGTCAAGTTCCCGGCGTCCCGCGACAATCTCAAACAGGGTGGTCTTGCCGCAACCGTTCTTGCCCACCACACCTATCCCCTGCCCGCTATTGACGGCGAGAGAGACCTTGTCGAGGATGACTTGGCCGTCAAAAGAGCAGCAGAGATTGTCTGCCGTAAGGAGCGTCACACCTCTTCCTCCGTGCCCCGTGAGCGCGAAAGAAGCATTTCCAGAGCCATCAAGATAGCCGCCAACCAGAGGAAGAGCTGCCATAGTTCTTTGCCAAAACGCCACTCAGCTACGATCGCGGCCAGTGGGGTGCCGGGGGATAGCGTATGATACTCCGCAGCGCCGAGAGCGACAGCCAGTTGCTCAATGTCAACAGCCGCCAAATCTCCTTCGACCGGTCGGACGTTGAGGGCAAAACGATCCACCTCCCGACCGAGGTAACTGGTCCGATAGATCCCGGGCAAGTCAGCCACGGTGGGCCGGTAAACGAGCGCCCCGGAATTTTCTTCGGGCGGGACACTATGGGTGACGGAATCCGGAGCTAGCACCTGCAACGGCATACTGACAGAACCGCGTATCACGACCGCTCGGCTGAGCCGGTCACCGGTGAAGTCATCGAGATCAAAACCGACCAGCCGCGATGTCAGATACTCAACGCAGCGTGACATAAACGGAACAAAGAAAGCATGCCCGGCCAGATCGGATAAGGCCGGATCAACTGGTCCGGTAAAGGTCAGGAGCTTGCCCTGGCCGAAACTGTTTTCGATGAGCGCGGGACGGTCGCCTGAAAATAGCATAAGGGTTCTGGCGCCTTCCAGCGTGTGAACTTTCGGCAGGGTGTAGAACTTGATTTCGGGGGGACGGTTATCATCGGTGTCAAAGACTGAGAATACCGGGTGCTCCGATTCGTAACTGGACAAGGCAAAATAACCGGATCGTGAGACATTGGCCTTCATAGGTTCATCGAGCGAAACCCCGGTCAACTCGGACCAGCGCGAGTTGAAGAAATCAGGGTCGGTCGAACTGCTCATTGTGAAGAAGAGGGAGCGTCCGCGATTCACGAAAGCTTTGAGGCGCTCCACGTAGGTCTCTGACAGGATTGGGGCTCCGGCCAGGATGACGACATCGTAGTCGAGAAAGTCGATCCCGGCCAAATCACTCGGCGTCACATCTTTGACCGACCAGTATTGGTTGATACTTAGCGATGGGACTAAGGCCAATGAGATCAAATCGGCGGCCGGATCTCCCTTGACCAGGAGCAGATTGAAACGATCAGGAATATGGAACGAGAAGTAGTACTTGTTATCCACCATGAGATCGTCATCGGAAATCTCCACGCGACCGGAGTGATAGCCAGTTCGCGAAACCGAGCGGCTGAAGCGAGCCGCTTCTTCCTGCCCCGGGTCGATCTGCAGTTCGGTCTGAGCCACCCGATTGCCATCGAGAAACAGGGATACAATCAGATCATCCCGCCTCAGGCTGCTGTTATTCCTGATCATGGTCGTAATCTCAAAATCATGCCCCGGCAGGATCAACTCCCCGCCAAAATCGAGAGCCGTAATAGTGCAGTTGTCATGCTCGCTCAGAGGGAGGTCCACAAAGCAGACGCGGGCTTCAGATTCCGCCAGCAGCGGCTGCTCTGGCAGGTCGTGACTCTGACGATCAGTCACTATATATAGCTCTTTGTTGACGCTGCTAGCCTGTTCCAACATAGCCATGGCCCGCTCGAGTCCTCCGGTGAGGTCGGCGACCTCGTAACCTGTTTGCAGTTGGGCCAGCATCTCTCTGGCCATCGCGACCGAGGTCAGCTTACCGGTCGGGGCCGCATCGTGACCGAGAGTCAGCAAGGCGACCTGGTCCCCTTCGCCAAAACTGTCGAGCAGTTGCCCGACCCGTTCACGGGCGATTTCGAATAGGTTGCCATCCGTGACTGAGCGGCTCATTGAAGCTGAGTTGTCCAAGAGTATGACGGCTGACACTGAAGCGTGAGCGCCCAGGCCGCCGGATTTCATTGTCGGTCGTGCAAAGGCCATCACTACGACAAGAATTATGAGCATGCGCAAGAGGAGCAGCAGCAGCTGACGGACTTTCAGCCGCCTGACCTGCCGTCTCTGCATCGCCTTGAGATGCTTCAGCGAAGAGAACTCAACAATCTTGACCCGCCGCCGCGAAAAGAGGTGGATTATGAGCGGTATTAGGGCCGCCAGGGCAGCAAACAAGACTGTTGAATTCAGGAAACCGAACATGATGAACCCCTAGCGGGTGTAAGGCTGCTCCAGATAGAGCCGGGCTTCCGTCTGATGGTAATCCGCGGCCATTCCCGAGAGTACTTGCTGGTAGTGATAAGTGGCCAGCTCACGGTCATGATTCAGGTCAGCCAGTTTGCCGCTCCATAGATGGCCGAAGGCGACGTAGAACGGACGCGATTCCAGGAACAGTGCTGTCTCCAGGAAGTCCTTCGCTTCTCCCAGGCGTCCCATCCCGACCAGAGCGATGCCACTCCAGAGATGTAACGCCGGTGACGATGGTTGCGACTGCAAAGCCGGGCGAAGCAACGCTACCGCCTGTTCGTAGAGGGTGCGAGCCCTTTCTCGTTTGGCTTTGACGCTCGAGTGGCTCAGGATCTCGGCGAGCATGACCCGCGCCTCCGCAGAACTCCCCCCCGAGGGTACTACTGTGACCAGGCTATCCAGGATGGTCTCCGCGGTAGTGCTGTCACCACTCATCAAATAACTGAGCCCCAGGTTGAAAGCTATTATGGGGTCCTTCGGTTCCATCGACCGAGCCTTCAGGAGATCCTCACGAGCTTCGTCATAGTACCCGCTCATCATCCGGTAGGAACCAAGCGTCATGCGCACCTGAGCTGAGGTTGTGTCATATTTGACTAACTGGGCCTGATGATCGATAGCGGCGTAGTAATCACCGGCGTAGAAACAGGCCCTCTTGAGCAGGGTGAGCGAGGCCAGCGAATCAATCCGCCCGGTCGCTTGAGCGAGAACAAAATCGGCGTACTGGCGCATCAGATCATAGTTGAACACGGCCTCGGCCATTTCTGATTGCATCGCCAGCTGAGCGGTAGTGATCGTTACGGTGTCAATCCAGTTCAACCACTCCTTCTCCAATTGCGACAGCGATGTTTCGTAAATCTCGGCCATCTTAGCCGCGAGATTGAGATCATCGCTGCTTCGGTAGAGCGTTCGGATGCGGTCGAGTCCATCGCGCCCCAGCAGAAAGCTAACTAGTGAGGCCGCTGCCCGATCAGCCGCAAAAGGCCTCGCCGTGTAATAGTCAGCCGTGTTCAACAGCGTGGTCAGGGACGGTAAGGTACTCTCGGCTTTCAGAAGTCGCGCGTGAAACTCCGGTAGTGATCCGTGACTGGCCAGTCCCTCGGTGAGCATAGGTGGCGCATAGCCCCAGTTCCGCAACAAGGCAATGTGATTGATTGCAAAGTAGTCCAGCGAGTTTTTCCCGACCGAGAAGATAACCATACCGGATGAGCGGGTAGGATCGAGCGACATACCAAAGCGACGATCCCAGATGACCGATGGGATATAACACGGACACAGATAGATATCATACTTCCCTGGAAGATTGAAGCCGCACAGACTCGCAAACTGGCGATAGCCGTGCTCCAGAATGCCTTTCGCCACGGGAAAATAGAAATCACCGACGGAATTGCGCAGGTAATGGATATCGACATTGGCCGATGGACGGAAGTCAAAGACGCCCTTTTCCCGGTGACTGTATTTGCATGACGCCACATCAACATCTATGGCCTGGAGAGGAGTCACAACCAGGGCATAACGAGCCTCCCCTTTGCCCTCAATATCATCGATTCGAGCTGGCAGACCGTATTCGACAGTGAAATTGCGGGAGTAGGTGCTACTCGGTGGACCCAGGGTGACAACATGGAGAAGAAAACCAACCTCGGCCGTATCGACTTCTTGCAGCTCAATATCGATCGAGAAGTTTATCAGGAAACCGCTAGTGGGAATCCCCTTAACGACCTGCACCGTGTCGGACAGCAGAAGCACAGGTGTTGCCGAGATCGGGTCGTGCTGGTAAACATCGAGGGCACACTCAAAGCCGTCTTCCGCCCAAGCGGATCCGGTTAGAGCTATCAAGGCCGCCAGCAACACTGTAGTTATGAATTTCATTAGAGTCTTATACCTGTCTCGGGTTGACATGGTTGTGTTTTCATTATTTCGCTCACAAAGGGCTCGGGACGACGCAATCGGTTCGGAACGCGTTTCGTCACGAATCCGACCGTCCCTGATTTGCCCTCAGGCGCCTATTCCAGCACCAATCGTCCTTCGCGGAGGATTGGCAACACCGGGATCGAGTCAACCTCGGCGGCGCTTTCGACATCGTGCGCAAAACCGATTTTGGCCAAATGTCGGCCATGCTCCCCCTGAGCGATGGACTGCCGAATGGCGGTCCGGCTGCTTCGATACAACAGTCGAGCCAACGCTCCGGCGTCGTTGAGTTCAACCTCCAGGTGGTGTTTGCTGGAGAGTTGGTCGATCAGCATTCCTCCGCACAGGGTGTCCTCGATAGAGAAACCGCCCTCGCGACCGGCGCAGACGATTGCCAGATCACGACCTTCGGCGACGACCCTTTCGGAGACTCGGGAGATGTTGACCAGGGCACATGAAATAGTCAACTCAGCCAGGCTTGCCTCGACGAACGCGCGAGTGCCGTTGGTCGTCGTCATCACCACAAACTTGCCTCCCACCATAGCGGCCGTAAATTCTGAGGGAGAATTGCCCAGCTGGAAATTTTCTATCTTAATGCCAGCCCGCTCTCCGGCCAGAATCGCCATATCGGAACCGATTTTGGTCCACATATCGCCGGCCTCGCCTGGGCCGACGGTGGGGATAACCCCTTTGGCCCCAGCTTGTAAGGCGGCACAGACCGAGGTCGTGCAGCGCAGGACATCGATCACCACGGCGGTCTGGTCGGCCAAGTCGTCCCGATTGAACGGGGAGGGAGTCAGGTAGAGCTTGATGTGCATAGACG
>CAZHDS010000088.1:10647-12862 GCA_964531495.1 uncultured Ignavibacteriales bacterium | reverse complement strand
TCCGGAACCTGAGACATCAACTCCTACAGGGAAATCTCTAGAAGTTGGAGCAGTTCGTATGGCTCGCGCGCGACGCGCTGCAGATTCTCCAGTAGAGAGAGCCTCTGATACCGAGCGCTGAGTTCGTTGGCCCAGTCCTGCCAGAAATCGGAACACAGCGCCATGGCGATGACTATCAGAATGCCGCCAGCGGCATAGAGCACCATCTGCCCTACATCAAAGATCGCGTAGGCCTCATCCACAAACCAGCCATCATATCCATCGACTAGCTGGAGCATTTGCCAGGCTCCAGCCAGGAACACCAGGACGAGTCCGGTTAGAAAGGATCCTTTACCAGGAATGGCTTCCTGGGCAAACCATCGCATTCGGAAGGTGAGAAAAAACAGCACGACAAAAATACCCACCGGGATGCCGAGGTTGTAAACAAGGTCCGTCATGAGGCAAACTCCACCAGTTCCCCATGGAGGGTGAACGCGTCCGCCGATGTGATTCGCACGGGCACAACCCGACCGACAGGAACGTCCTGTCCCGCGAAGAGCACTATCTTATTGCTCTCGGTGCGAGCCCGGAACAGGTTTCGACTACGCCGCGAGAATCCTTCACAGAGACTCGGCCGGGTCTGCCCCACTTCCCGCTGATTGCGGTCACGAGCGATGGTCTGCTGGATATCGATCAAGTGCGACAGACGGCGGATCTTCTCCTCCTCGGGCACGTCATCCTCCAGGTCGGCAGCCGCAGTTCCCGGACGTACGGAATAGCGAAACATGAAGGCTGCATCGTACTTCACTTCAGCTACGACAGCCAACGTCTCTTCGTACTCCGCCTCGGTCTCGCCAGGAAAGCCAACAATCAGGTCGGTGGTCAACGACACGTGATCGAGTTTCTGCCGGATCTGCCGGACTATCGACAGGTAGTGTTCGATCGTGTATCCCCGGCCCATCTCTTCAAGCACGCGATCGCAGCCAGACTGCAGGGGGAGATGAATATGCGACATGACCTTGGGCTGAGCCGCGATAACATCAATCAGAGCCTCCGAAAGGTCCTTGGGGTGCGAGGTCATGAAGCGAATTCGTTCTATGTTGGTTTCGGTAGCTACTTTCTCCAGAAGCTCTGGGAAGCCAATGGTGCCGTCACGGTAACTGTTGACGTTTTGCCCCAGTAAGGTCACCTCGACCACGCCGTCCTCGACCAGCTTCTGCACCGAGGATACAATTTGCTCAGGGGCGTAGGAACGCTCGCGACCGCGCACATATGGAACGATGCAGTAGGAGCAATAATTATCGCAGCCCCGAGAAATTGTAACAAAGGCGGAGAAGTCGGATTCTTTCTCTGGCGTCACGAGATCAATAGTCTCGTGGCCGAAGGCTGTCATGATGGGAGACGTCCCTTCCTTCCCCTCAATCACATCGGGCAACAAAGCCAGTGAGTCCGTGCCGAGGACATAATCGACATGCGGCACGAGAGCCGTGAGCTCCTTGCCCAGCCGTTGCGCCATGCAACCCACCACAGCGATCTTCACGTGAGGACGCTGCTCTTGATAGCGATGCAGCTCGCGCAATCGCCCGAGCGCCCGCTGTTCAGCCTTGTCCCGTACGGAGCAGGTATTGACAATTAGCAAGTCAGCTTCATCCGGCTTCTGAACCCGGCGCAATCCACGCGAACTCAGCGTGGCCATCAAGGCCGACGAATCAGCCAGATTCATCTGACAGCCAAAAGTAGCTATGTAAAATGTCTCCAATTGGGGCTGTTTGCTCATTTTAGGCCTCGTCAGACGGGTACTTACTCTCGGCGGCCCGAACTCACGGATAATACCCTGAGGCTAGTCAAAAGCAACCAAAACTTTGGCGCCTTCAGTCGGCGACACAACCAAAAAGGCGGCCACCGAAACTCGGCAGCCGCCCAATATGAGCAGTTCTTAAGATCTGGCTATTCGAGACATCCAATTTGCGGCAGCGGCCCCTCATTGAACATATAATCCACCATGTAAATGAGGTCGGCAATGTTCAGCTCGCAGTCACCGTTCACATCGATGATATTCAAGATCAGTGGGGGTGGGCCATCCTGGAACATGTACGCGACCATGTAGATCAAGTCTGCAATATCAACCGCTATGCCATCATTGTTGATGTCGCCCGGAAGGATTTCCGTCGGGGATACATGCAGGTTGTACTCCACTTGGTCAAAGTAGCTGCCCATGTCATCGTCGACTCTGGCC
>CAZHDS010000088.1:0-10637 GCA_964531495.1 uncultured Ignavibacteriales bacterium | reverse complement strand
CACGAAGACACCAGTATCTACCGTGGTCCCTGCAATGATACCACTGGGATCCATGCTATAGCCGGTCGGCAAGCTACCCGCGACAACGGAGTATGTGTCTTGACCGGAGCCACCACGTGCGTCCAGCGTGTCGCTGTAGGCGATGTAGGCCGAAGCTTCACTCAGATCGGAGTCCAGCGTAATCAGGAATAGCGTCCAACTGGCGCTGTTCGCCCACTTGAGGACCCAATTGAGCGGGTCACACAATACGCTTGTAGCGGCAAAGTCCAAATTCAGTTTGAAAAGTTTCGCCCGCTCATCCGGTCTGACCGTCACGATATCATCGGGCTCACCTGCACGAAGGAAGTGGAAGTCAATGGGAGTCCGGAACACCTGCGGATTAGTCGTTTGCGTCTGCTCCACTCTCAGATAGAGATCCACGCCGCCGGTGTCAGATGGTTCCTGGAAATATCTGTACCGGTAGTTCGGACGGTATGTTCCATAGATCCAATCCTCGAAAAACCAGTCCAATTCGACGCTTGAGCTGGCCTCAAAAACATCGCGGAATTTCTCGGTTGTGGCTGCGCCAAACTTGTATTCCGAATTGTAATAGGCCTCGATCCCGTCAAAAAAGGCCTGATCTCCCAAAACGCCCCTGAGCATGTGGCAGACCCAGGCTCCCTTGTCATACGACAGGCCACCATGGAAGATTGTCCACACTTGGGTCGTATCGTAGACGTAAATAGTGCCACCACCCGAATAGGCCATGCCATTCATGTAACTACGATAGGCCGCGGCACCGTCCTTCACTTCGTAATAGAGCGCCTCACCATAAGAGGCCCATCCTTCATTCAACCAAATGTGGCTCCAGCTCTCGCAGGTAATCATGTCCCCCCACCACTGATGGGTCGCCTCGTGGACCACGACGGGCTCGGAAAAACCGAACGAGCTGGCTCCCATCGAGGTCATAGTCTGATGCTCCATTCCCCCACCCCACTCAAAATTGGAGTGACCGTACTTTTCGTCAGTATAGGGATACTGACCGAACTGACTCGAAAGTACCGTCAAGACGTAAGGGGTTATATCGTAGTGACTCTGGGAGTAACTTAGCCAGTCAGGATAAATGGCATGAACAATCGGCATCGTATCCTGTCCATTGTTATAGACCCACTCATCGTACCAAACATCATAGTCATAAATGGCCACTGAAAACAGATACGTAACCAGCGGATACCGCACTGACCAGAAGTACGTGTGCGTGTTATCGCCGTGGGATATGGTTGAATCGAGAGTTCCGTTGGATCCCACGTACATTGATGTATCTACGGTAATTGCGATATTGAACGAGTCAGCTTTGTCGTCCATGCGGTCCTTGCAGGGCCACCAGGACCGCGCAAAGTATGGCTCCGAAAGCGACGAAATCATCGGCTTCCCAGAGTGAGTAGCGAAAGTGAAACCCTGGAAGCCTCCCTCAGTGGGATGACCGTGATAGTAGAAGGTCAGGTCAAACGGCTCTCCAGTGTCAAAAGCTGCGCCCATCGTCACGGTAATAACATCCCCGACAATGGAATAGGCCCGAGGACCGGCAGATGATTTGATCGAGTCCATGACCATGTCTTGCTGAAAATCAACCTCGACCTCTGTCAGACCGTCGATAACCGAAGCGGCCACCATCGTCACGACACCGTATATCATCTCGGTGGTATCATTGACGCGAATGGCGACATCGTAGAGGGTAACATCGTAGTCAGGCTGATTGTTATCCGCCGGCTCGGTGAGGGCCAGGCCGCGGATCACTCCCTTCTCAGCCATATTTGCAGCTTTGCCATCGGCCAGACGCTGATGAATCTGACTCGGTGAGGCATCGTCCCAGTCAATTCCGTCCGGTGCGCTGTCGGCCGTGGTCAGTCCGGCGGCCAGAAATAGCCACACCACAACCATACACGATGTTCTGAGGTAAGGAATGCACGAAGTCATTTGTTGATCTCCAGGGTGTTGCTGTGAGCCCAGGCGCAGGCTGCGGCCGGCAGGCTTGGTTTGACGAAACATGAGTACAAGTTCAATCTAAGTCAGAGTCGATCATTCGTCAAGCAGTGATCCGCCCGGCCCCGCCTACCACGAGGCGTCGGTCCTTATTGGAATGATCGGCAGGCTAGGGAGGTGCCTGAAGTTGCGCCTCACCCATTCCTGTTTCACAACAAGAGAGTCGCTCCGCCGGTTCCCTGTCCCGCGGACCAATCGCCGGAACCTGCCACAAAAAAAGCGACGCCGCAAAACACGGCGCCGCTGCAATCACTGAGAGCCTCAAGGACTACGGATTTCCGCAAGGTTTTGGGCCATCCTGGAACATATACTGCGCAAGCCAAACCAAGTCGACGATGTTGATCACCGGGTTGCAGTCCATAGAACCGACAATCCGGGCCGGGATAGGCTCAGGGCCTTCCTGGAACATGTAGAACACCAGGTAAATCAAATCCGCAATATCGAGTTCTCCATCCCAGTTAACATCGCCGTAGATCCAGAACACATGCATGGTCACTTCGACGACCTGAGGCGAGTTTGTTGCTCCGGCACTGTAGACAAAAAAGGAGTCAACATAGGTACCTCTGGGGAATCCAGAGGAGTTCACTCGAAAGTCCACTGATGCCGGGGCTGTGCCATCCTGATCCTCCAGGAAAGCCCAGGGGATGTCCTCCTGGATATCAAAATCCATGCACCCGCCGTTGGCGTTGAAAATGCCGAAAGTCGCCTCGGGAGTAGGGCCGGAATTCTCCCTCGTGACAATGACGGCCGACGTCTTCGGAAGATAGATCTCGGCGGCCTCGTCCGCTGCACTCATATGATAAGCTATGACCAGCAAGTGGGGCGAGCCCGCAGCCTTGGGAGCCGAGACCCAAACAGAGTCATAGTACGTTCCTAACGGCAGGTCAACGCGGTCCGCAAAGATGGTGAAGTTCTCGGGAAGAATTCCGACGTCAGCACTCGTGTGGAAGAAATCAGTGGAGTCGTATTCCAGCGAGACTGTAATCGGATTGTCACCACCGGCATTGTAAGCCAGGATCTCCACCGAAGGCAACGGCACTCCAAATCCTTGAGAGCATTCGTATACCGTCAGGTTCAGGGTATCGCGGAGTACCGTTAGCACCGCTGGATCATCGACAAAGTGGAACCAGAATACGACCGGCTGAGGCGAGTTGATTGCCTCGTTGGAATACACCCAGGCGGTGTCGGTGAAGTTCTGGCCATTTACGCCGCCGGCTGGATCAAAGGCTACCACGACGTCTCCTGGAGCAGCTCCCGAGTCCGGCGTGAACGACACGATGCGGGGGGAATCTTCCTCTATCCAGAAATTCATCGCACCAGCGCCAGCATTGCCGATGTGGATCGTGACCGGGTCAATAGTCGTGGCCGGCGTTTCCACTATGACCGAATTGTAGGCTGGCATGACCTCGATTATGGGGAGATCGGAACCGATCGAAAGCGTCACCGGAACTGGGACCGGATCGTTGTCGGCGGCCGGATCGGTTACGATTACGGTATCAAAGTAGTCGCCAAACGGCATGCCGGTGATATCAACGCTCAGCGTCACGGTTTGGTCATTGACACCAGACGTCGGTGCCAGCGATAACCAGGCCTCCGTATTGGAGACGGTCCAATTCAGCGTCCCGCCTCCCTCGTTGGTAATGCTCAGGAACTTGTCGTCCGGGTTCGGTTCGCCAGCCACGGCATTAAAGAAAAGCGCTCCCGGGGCTACTCCAATCGAAGGTGGCGGCTCGAGCACATTCAGCGTCACGACCACCCATTGCGGTGAATTATCCGCGTCCGGTGCCACAATGCTGAACGAGTCGACATAAACGCCATCGACCAGACTCTCCATGTTGATGCTTACGAGTCCCGTTTGGGGCGTTGTGCCGACAATCGGATTGACGACCGCCCAGGAAATATTGTCCACGACATCGAAAGCAACGCTCTCGCCGTCGGTAGTGACCTCAAAATTCTGTGGCGTTGGATTGCTCCCCCCCTCGGTTGCCTCAAAATAGAGCGAGTCCGGCATGGCCAGCAGGTTTATCGGGATGGGGTTGGCCGAGTCATGGTGAAATGCCGGTCCAAGCCACTCCGGATAATACGAAATGTCCGAGCCCCCGGAGGGATCCTTGCCAATGACCTTGTAGAGTATCGATCCGAACGACAACGTATCAACGGTAATCGTACTTCCCAGCTGCCAGTCAGACATGGTGAAGTAGTAACTGGCCCAGTGTTGGCGCGCTGGAGCTGCCGGAATACCTACGGGATTCATCATAACAGCCCCGGCGAACTGGAACCGTTTATTCGCGTTGGAGTTGGCGATGCTACCGTCAACTAGGCCGACAAAGAGATCAAACGAATCTGTGACCGGTTCCGCTACGGCACTATCCAGCACCATATCAGGATTGTCCCACGAAAATCCTAGCGTGGCACCCTTAACGGAGTTGGAGTCGTGAAAAACATAAAGATCGAGCTGAACCTGATACTGACTGGTTGTGAAGTCGGGCGCGACCGTATATACCAAGTCAACGCTGTCCGGCACGCCGTTATCCGGCAGGGCCGATCCGGACGATACCAGAAGAACTACCAGGGCCAACGATGTGAGGAATCTTCTCATCCTATGAGCCTCCATGCATTGATGTTTTGACGAAATTCTCATCGAGCATATACCAAAATACATTTGGATTGCGCTATTTCTATTCTTGGCGTATTGCCAGACCGGTGTGATGGACACGGACATTCCCACAAATATCTCTACCCCGCCAGGGTCAACCAATCTCCGCTGACATTTTCGCCTTGCCAAGTCGAGTATGGATTGCTGCCCCGAAGGACCTCACCCTTACCCAACAACATCGAAGCCAACTTGTTCCGAGCGCATGTGATTGACCAGATCGAATCCGAGGGGTCGCCCCCCAGACTACGTTGAAAAGTACTTCGGTCTGAACCTAGCAGACGTTTGTTCGCCCTTTTCAATTTCATAATAACAGCGTAACCGGCAATGTGTCAAGGTATTTCAGGTTAGGATTGAGTGTGATACGATGGTGATTGAGTACTATCGCGGCTTCGCGTCACATCCTAAATCATTATTCACATGGCACTTAGGTGATGATTCGCACAATGCCATTGCCGTGAACGTCTGCTTATTGTAGAATGCGATAGCGCTGCGGGCTGGGTCCCGGGGTGGTTCTGAATCCATCGCCCCGCACGTCATTCCTGCGGAATGGCCTGTTGAAAAAGCCCTCGTGTGTCTTACAAGTCCCTTCGACTCCGCTCAGGGTGACTTGGAAGACAGTAGCTTACAGATGGTCATGGTGAGCGGAGTCGAACCATGCTCCGGCTGTCTGGGCTTTTTCAACCAGCCCGAAAGCAGGAATCCAGAAAGGCGTAGCTCAGGACCCTTTTGGTCCTGACATGATGACGAAGGGCAGGGAAGATTGCAGGGCTGAGGGTGTATAAGGACTGAGACGATTTGGGAAAAGGTGAGGCTGTTGTTGAAACACGTTGTTAGGACATTTGGACGTTCAACATTGCATTGGGGGATATAATGATTGGAAGACTTGTTTTGAAGATGGCATTGCCGTCGTTGGTGATGATCATGGTTGTCGGTGGCGCAGGGGCAACGAAACCTGAGCTGTACCATCCATTCGAATGGACGGTTACTCCGGTCTCAGCTCTGGAGCCGGATCAACCATCGACCTTTCAAATAGAAATCCGCCCCCGTCATGAATGCAGTGAGGCGGTCGGGATGACCGTGTCTGTGAGAACATACTCAGACACTTTGTCCACGCAGTATGATGTGCTGGGTTTGACTGATGGCGGAATATCGGCTAAGACCTTCGATGTGGTGTTTCCGTCAAACGATACTAGCCTGCTGATTATTCGGCTCGTGTGTGGAGGCCTAGCCGAAACAATCAAGCAGTTCTATGTCTGCCAAGGTAACGAGGCAGTATTTCACGATACCGACCCACGACCGCTGAGTGCCTACCTCAATCCGGTTGATCTTGACTCGCTAAGCAAGGCACACGGAACCAAACCTTGGGGCCAACATCTCAAGGAAGCGCCAGATCCAGCCTATCCTCACGGTCGGCCTTTTCCGGATGACGGGTCAGTTGTTTTCTCTAGTCTGACGTCGGAACAGCGGGACTCGCTCAAGATTGCCAAAATGCGGGAGTTGGAGCGGACACCACTAACCGACTCGGACTGGGAACGAATCACCGTAGGTGGCGTGAAGTGGTCACGACGTCAGGGCGACAGCCTGTTCCGCGAGCCGTTGTACTACGACAAACTGCATGATTCGGCTGTCCGGGCGAAGATGGCGGCGTTTGACGCTCGGACCGAACACGAGATCTGTCTCGACCTAAGTGATACGGCCGATTATCGAATGGTGACATCGATGTTGGGTTCCGGATCACCAAGTAGCAAACTGGGTTTTCTGATCTTCACGGCCACGAAAGACCAGATAAACGAACTCAGCAGCCTCGGGTTCGGCATCATGTATCTCGAGTATAATCCTTCGATGCGACCAGAGATGTCAGACTCAAGTGCCGTATCGCATCCTACCAATCGTTAGCAAAGATGCCGGTGCACGTGGACGTACACCAGCCACAACTTCAACGACGATCGGTCGCGTATCTAAGGACGGCTGATTCGGGTCGGTCGCCAGGGATGAACACTCTTCGCGCGCTATTTCTTGCTTTTGCGGGCGGCCTTGGGCTTGACTTTGGATTTGGCTTTCGTTGGGCGGGAACGGTTAGCCTTCTTCTTCGCCTTTTCGATCTCTTCAGCGAAAACTTTCTCAAGGGTAAACGCCGACGGCGTGAAATTCATCAGACACAACTCAAATAGTTCATCGACCCGCTCCAAATACGTGAACTTGCACTTGCGCAGGATCTCGGAGGGTAACTCGCGCAGATCCTTTTCGTTTTCCTTGGGCACGGCAATCTGATAAATCCCGGTGCGATAAGCAGCCGAGATCTTTTCCTTTATGCCGCCCACAGGAAGAACCTTCCCGCGAAGAGTCAACTCACCGGTCATGGCGACGTCGTTGCGGATTGGTCGTTCCGCCATCACTGACGCGATCACCAGGCAGACGGTGACTCCGGCCGAAGGACCATCCTTGGGAATGGCACCCGACGGGAAGTGGATGTGTATATCGAATTCCTTGAAATCATCGGAGTCAATCCCCAGCATGTCGGCCTTGGACCGAACGTACGAATGGGCGGCCTGAATCGACTCTTTCATGACCTCACCGAGCGATCCGGTGGTGGTAATCTGCCCCTCGCCCTTCATCTTGAGTCCCTCGATGAACATCAGGTCTCCCCCAGCTCCTGTCCAGGCCAGGCCGGCGGCTGTGCCGATCTCCGGCAGGCTCTCCGCCTTTTCCGGGATGAACAGAGTCGGACCGAGGTAGGAAGTGAGGTTCTTCTCGCTGATGGTCCAGGACGTGCGTTTCTTCTCAGCTTTCTCAAGAGCGATTTTGCGGCAGATCTTGGCGATCTGTTGGGAACAGCCCAGCAGACCTGCCTCAAGCGTGTAGCCGGCCAGCATCTTAGAGAGAGTCTTGTCCGATATTTTGCACTCTGACTTGGTCAGGCCGTGCTTGCGAAGCATCTCCGGGAAAATGTGTTTCTTGGCGATCGCGATCTTCTCCCTTTCGGAGTAGCCCGGAATCTCCAGGGTCTCGAAACGAGGGATGAACTGCTCTGGGATCTCCTCGTAGGAACGGACCGAACAGATGAACAGGACTTTGCTCAGATCAAACGGGATAGCCAGATACTCGTCGAGGAAACTGCCATTGTTCCGCGAATCTACAACCTCGAGCAGCGCAGCATTGGTCGATGCGTCATTCTGAATATTGAAGTAGTCGATATCCTCGATAAGAATCACCGGATCACAGGAGGCCGCATTGGCCATGGTCCGGATGACTTTGCCTGGCATGGCCCCGAGGGCGGTTCGTGGGGCACCTTTTATCTCTGAAGCGCGAGAAATTCCTCCGACCGAAATCCGCAAGAACTCCTTGCCCAGAGCACGAGCGATCGCCTTGGCCAGCGACGCCTTGCCCGTTCCGGGAGCACCTACCAGACAGAGCGTGGGGCCATCAAAGAGACCGCCTTGAAGCTTACTGACCGACAACCGCTGCAGGATCTGCTCCTTGATGAGCCTCGGACCATAGTAGTCGGCATCCAGAACCTTCTTTACATCGGCGATCTCGTGGCTATGGGGAGTGGTTTTGTTCCACGGCAGCTCGAGCAGCTTCTCAAGATATAGCTTGGTGGTTCCGTAGTCAGCGGAGGCCCTGGGCAGATGAGCCAGTCGATCAGTCTCGACCATGGCCCGTGCGACGACTTCGGCCGGTAGATGTCGCGCGCCTTCGATTAGACGCCGAATCCGGGCGGGCACACCGCTCATGATCGCCGGCGACTCGGCCTGATTTCGTAAGCCGTCATGGTGGTCCGCATCGTACGCCAACGAGCTATCATCTGTAGGCAAGAGCGTCAGACGACGAAGCTCCCGACCGAGGCACTCAATGAGCCGTTCGAAGCGAGCTTTCAACCCGACCGCTTCCAGAACAGACTGCTTGGAATCGATCGGGAAATGGAAGGTTGCGGCTACCAGATCTGCCAGGTACGACGGATTATCGCGGTACATTTTCAGAACATGCAAGAATTCCAGGGAATAAGTGGGATCCAGCTGAATGATCTCCCCGACCATCGTTATGACCGCCTCAACCTGCCCCTTGAGCACCCTCGGAATGGCCCTGACCGGCTGTAATTCCATGGCGGTCATGATCAAGTACGGTTCCCGCTTGATGACTTGATCGAGAACAGCCCGGCGCTTGCCTTCGATGGTCACGGTCCAGGACTGCCCCTCACCCTCGCTGCTATCCTTGACGACAGCGAAGGTCCCAACCTGGTGAATCGGAGACTCCCCAGCCAAACCCTCGCCAATCGGGGAGTAGGTGGCTACGAATTCCTTGCCCGGCTTGGCGACTT
The DNA here is from genome assembly GCA_964531495.1 of uncultured Ignavibacteriales bacterium. GTDB lineage: Bacteria > Zixibacteria > MSB-5A5 > GN15 > FEB-12 > DAOSXA01. The sequence goes on along the minus strand of CAZHDS010000088.1, from coordinate 1,641 downwards.
CCTCGACAAGACTAAGACTGTCGGGGCGACGCACCTGCAAAACCATGATGTGGCCGGGAAACAACACGCCGGTCTGAAGTCCCAGAACCGGGTAGCTGTCGCGCTTGTCGGTGGCGAGCACCGGCAGGCGTTTGCTGCTTTTGATGACCTCTGGACTGCTCATTATTCAGATTATCGACCAATTGCGCCGACTCTGAACGAGAATCAGCGGCCGAACCAGATCTGACCCCATTTCTTCCTACGATTTGGCTCCAGACCAGGCGATTGGGGTGGCCACAGCAGTTGGCTCACCAGACTGGGCTTGTTGAAAAGGCCTCATGTGTCTTCCAAGCCCCTTCGACTCCGCTCAGGCTGACTTGAAAGACAGTATCTTACAGATGGTCATGGTGAGCGGAGTCGAACCATGCTCCGGTTGTCAGGGCTTTTTCAACAGCCCAAACTCAAGAGTGCCGCCATTCAAAAATCAACCGTGTCCCATGGCCGCGACATCATCTCCACCGAGCGCAAGAGAGCTGACCTCATGGTCGGGATGATCCCTGATGTTGCCCAAATCGATGCTTAGCTGCGACGGATCAATATCCAGTCGATAATATCCGAGTCGATTGTTTTCAATAACCGCCCACGATGATGTAAAGGCTGCCGCAATCTCGTTCTTCATACGATACAGGTATCGGGCTTGATTGAAGCCTGATTCCAGATCCTCTTTGTAGACCCAACCGGCCTCACCATGTAGTCGCGACCAGGCCAGTCGCGCAAAGTACTTGAACGACTTGCCCGTCAACCTGACCGGAAATCCGTTGATCCTTATCAAGAATCGTTCTTTGTAGCACTCACCATTAACTTCAACGCTCTCCGGCTGTCCGGACATCGGAATGACCGGTCTGGCGAGGTCTCGTGAGGCTACTTGGGAATTGCTATTCATCTCATGCTCCTCTTTAAGTGTTGACACTATGTTATTGATTTGACTTATCTTACTATCCGACAACCCCAGGCCACGTAGAGCCTCAGAGGATGCCTCCCGGAGCGCTTCCAGGGAGTCCAACTCAGCTTCCGCAAAAGCCTGGTAGTCGGTCCGAGACAGGATTGGGCCAAGAATATTGAACATCGGCAGCCAGATTTGAGAAAGCCCATGCCTGGCTTCAAAGACGTACTTATCCAATTCACTCAACTGCGGATGAGCCGGATCCATGACCGCCACCAGCCGACGCAGGCCCTGCAAAAGGTGGGCGGTGGTATCCCCCAATGATATGATCTGCCCTAGGTGGATGTGGAAACGTTCCTCGAGTTTCCGCACTGGCACCATCTGGCACCATTGCTCGATCAGAAAGACCGCCTTGAGAGCCGCCGCTTGACGATATGATAGCGGCCCAGAGAGATCAATATTGTTCAGGAGCCAGCCCAATTCCTCCTGGGAGCCATAAAGGTGTTCCTGCAGCGTGGCGAAGGGGTACCTCGTGAGACGATCGTAGGAATTGATAATCCCCGGCGGCGGGCACCAGTCCGGGCAGCTCAGAGCCAGCGCCAACCAACCCTTTCGAGAACAGGGACTGCCCTGGCGCAGAGTCTGCCAGAAATGTTCTCCCTGGGCCAGACTCAGACCGACCGTAGCCACGGCCTGACCAAGCGGGGTGGCGCGTAGTT
>CAZHDS010000087.1:5104-12894 GCA_964531495.1 uncultured Ignavibacteriales bacterium | reverse complement strand
CGGGGCTAGCACCCCAGTGCCATCCAAGAAGGCTTCGATAGTGGGCACAGGGCCGTCGTCATCCCATGCGACAATTGTATACGTCAGCGTTGTACCTTCGGCCAGCGTATCTCGTTGCATCGGAGGGAAGTAGAACCAGGGCCTGCGGTTAAAGTCCGTCACCGTGATCTGGACCGCCTGCGAGTCAATTACGGCCGGATCATCGGCATCGGTCGCGTAGAATGTCACCTCGTACGAGCCTGAATCACTGAAGGTGGGAGTCCAGTCAAACAACCCTGAGCCACCATCAAAGGTCGCTGCTCCTGGCAGGGTCGACGTTGACAGGATCGGCGCCGGACCGTCGATATCGCTAGCCGTTACCGTGAATCGCAGCAACTCATTCTCGATCACGACATAGTCGAAAATTGTATCGAGCACCGCCGGCTGATTGCCAGCTTCTCTGACCACAACCGTCAGAGCCGCCGTATCCGCGACCTCTCCGTCGCTTATGATCAGCTCAACGATATATGTTCCGGACTGGCTATACCCAGGGGCAAAGAAGAACCCGGCCACGCCATTGCCGCTGTCCACGAAGGTGAAATTGGCGGGTTGGCTGGTGACCAGAACGCTCATCGAGACCGGACTCATGTCGGGATCCGAGCCGGAAACGAAGTCCTCAAGGGTCTGCCCCTCAGTAACCGAATCAATTGGGAACGGATCGAAAATCGGCACCTGATTGCCGGCTTCCTGCACCTGAATCAGGATCGGATCACCCCAAGTCGAATCGATGCCGTCGGTGGCTCCGAAAGTCAGATGATAGAGGCCAGATTGCACGAAACTCGGCGCAAAGGTGTAAGTTCCAGTGCCATCACCGTTGTCCAGGAAGGTCGCGTTCTCGAAAACCGTGTCCACCAGGACAACCGGTGGGACAACGCCGTCAGGATCGCTGGCGGTAGCTGTGATCACAAGTGTACCACCCTCTAAGACCGCCGCCGGGTCCAGTGGGGCAACTTCGGGTGGGAGGTTGGCATCCTGGACCGTAACACTCACGGTCATGCTTGAGGAGAGCGCAGGGGTGCCCTGATCGACAGCCCAGAAGACGACATTGTAGACACTGTCCTGGCCCCAGGCCGGCATAAAAGTGAATGTACCGGTGTTATCTCCATTGTCGACGAAAGTTGCGTTGACAGGCAATCCGTCGGTGGGGAGAAAAACCATTGCATCCGGGTTGGCATCGGTCGAGTCGTGGGTCACAACCAGGAACTCCAGCGTATCCAGGATCAACATGGCGTATGGCCCCATTGGCTCGATTAAGGGTGGTTGGTTAACCTCAATGGTCGAGATCACAAAGGTCTCGAAGGAAGCCAGACCGGCACCGCCAATCTCAGCTGCAAACACAATCACGGTGTCTTGCCCGGAATCATAGAAATCGGGACTGTAGACCAACTGCCCGGTGCCGTCATGGTTATCCACGAAAGTGTAGTGATCCATATCCGTGCTGATGGTCAGGGCTACCAAACCGCCTTCGGGATCGCTTGCGACGATGTCGATCACCAGGACCTCGCCCTCATTGACCAGAGTATCAGGAATAACCACGATCGTCGGGGGCTGATCACCAGCCTCAGTGACTGTTATGGTCACGAGCTCACTATCAGCGAACTCGCCGTCGCCGGCAAAGAAAGTGATGGCGTGGGCACCACCCTGCATGAAGTCAGGCGTCCAGTCAAAAAGCGCCGTGCCGTCGCCATTGTCAGTCAGGAGCGCGCCAGTCGGCAGCACTGTCGAGCCATAGGTCGGGAAAGTGCCATCCGGGTCACTACCGGTTAATGTGATGTTAACCTGGACTCCCTCAGCAATCGCCCGGTCGCCGATCGAATCGAGTACTGGGGGCTGGTTGTCAGCAATTACGATACTCACTATCTCGCTGTCTGAGAACTCGCCATCATCGGCATAGAAAGTTATGTCGTAGGAGCCAGCTTGCGTGAAGTCGGACAACCAATCGAAACTAGCCGTACCATCACCGTTGTCAAGGATACTGGCCCCGGCTGGCAACAGCGACGTGCTGAAGGCCGGGAAGGTGCTGTCAGGATCCGTAGCCGTGACCACGAGGCTGAGCAGGATATTCTCAGTGGTACCCTGGGCACCAATTGCAGCCAGATCCGGCGGCTGGTTACCGGCGTCATCGACGGTGAAATTAACCAACTGACTGTCGGTTTCGACTCCGTCCGTGGCGTAGAACATAATATCGTAGGAGCCGCTCTGGCTATAGTGCGGGATCCAGGTGAAGTCGCCGGTACCGTCGAGGTTGTCGACGAAGCTCGCTCCATCAGGCAACAGCGAAGTTGACAGGGCCGGGATTGTCCCGTCCGGGTCGGACGCGTTCATGACAAACGCCAGCGTAGTCCCTTCCGTCACGGTCTGCGGCGGAATCAGGATGATCGCGGGAATCTGGTTACCGGCCTCGACGACCGTTATGGTCACCAGCTCGCTATCAATATATTCGCCATCGCTGGCATAGAACATAATATCGTGCGCTCCGGCCTGCAGGAAGCCGGGGTTCCAGTCAAAACTGCCGGTGCCATCACCATTGTCGGTCAATACTGCGCCTGACGGCGGCAGTGAGGTGGTGAGAACCGGGAAAGTGCCGTCGGGATCAGAAGCGCTAACTGGTACACTCAACAGAATACCTTCAATAGCACCCTGAGCACCGATGGCAGCGAGGGTCGGCGGTTGATTGACATTGCCAACATTGATCGACACTACTTCCGAGTCGACATCGCTCGGATAAGCGCCATCAGTGGCATAGAACGTCACCAGGTGCGTTCCTGACTGCGCCAGAGTCGGCGTCCAGTCGAAACTGCCCGTACCGTCAAGATTGTCCGTGAAGACTACTCCGGTCGGTGGCGTGGATATGCTCAGAACCGGCAGATCGCCATCATCATCGACAGCACCGACAGCAAAACTGAGCAGAACCTCTTCGGTACCAGCCTGGGCACCGATTGTCGCCAGAACCGGCAGGCGGTTAGTATTGGCCACTGTCAGTGTAACCGTTTCGCTATCGATCACCGCCGGGAAAGCACCATCGGCGGCATAGAAAGTAACCAGAAAGCTGCCCGAATCGGTGAAGCTCGGCGTCCAATCAAAAGTGGCCGTGCCGTCAAGATTATCCGTTAGGGTGGCGGTGCCCGGCAGCGTTGTGCTGCTGAATGCGGCAAAGTCGCCGTCGGGATCGACGGCATCAATCACCAGGTTATGAGGCACATTCTCGCTCAGCGCCTGCGGTCCGATCGCCGTCAGCACCAAATCACGATTGATGTTACTAACCACGATCGATACGCTTTCACTGTCGATCGCCGCCGGAACTGCGCCGTCGGTGGCGTAGACCGTGACAACAAACGTGCCCGAATCATCATAAGTCGGCGTCCAGTCAAAGACACCGGTGCCGTCAAGATTGTCTGTGAAAAGAGCTCCGACCGGCAGAGTCGAAGTCGAAAGAACCGGTATCACGGAGTCATCATCGGAGGCCGTCACACCGAAACTCAGATTTACATTTTCATCGGTCGCCTGACCGCCAATAGCGGCCAGCACGGGTAGCTGGTTACCGGCGTCACTGACCGTGATTGTGACCAGCTCACTGGCCACCGCCGATGAATCATCCGTGGCAAAGAACGTCACATCGTAGCCCGCGCCACCCTGTGTGAAGTCCGGCGCCCAGGTGAAGACACCTGTGCCATCAGCGTTATCAAGCCAGGCTGCGCCCGTCGGAAGGGCTGACGTCGTCAATGCTGGTGTGCTCTCCACATCTGTGGCAGAAACATTGATTGTCAGCAGAACATCCTCGGTAGCTGCTTGAGCTCCAATACTGGCCAGGATCGGCAGCTGGTTGCCGGCCTCATCGACTGTTATTACAACCTGCTCAGAGTCGATCAGCGACGGCGTAACATCGTCCGTCGCATAAAACGTAACATTATATATCCCGGCGTCGAAATAACTCGGCGTCCAGTCAAAACTGGCCGTACCATCACCATTGTCGACGTAAGTCGCGCCGGTCGGGAGGGTTGTGCTTGTCATGACCGGAAAACCGCCGTCCACGTCGGTGGCCGTGGTCACGAAGCTCAGCGGAGCTCCCTCAGTCACGTTCTGGGCACCGATGACAGCCAGTACTGGGTCAGAGTTGACCGCGTAGGTGTAGCCGCCCACAAACGTATTAGCTTGAGCCGATGCGGTATTGGTCACCGTAATATCAGCCAGCCCGCCCGGACCAGCCTGAGTCGTACCAGTGATGTGATATGGTGACACGACCGTAATTCCGGTCAGCGACGCAACGCCCACGACGACATCGACGCCCGCCATGTCAAACTCAGATCCATACACATTGACAAACGTTCCGCCCAGGGACAGGCCGCTTGCAGGATCGATACCCGCCACTACCGGAGCGGCGATAACCGACGAATTCACTGCCGCTATGGCCGAATGCTGCGAGAAGTTGCCAGCGCCGTCTTCAGCGATCAGTAGATATTCATAGGTGCTAGCGCCATCGACTGTATTGTCGACGAAGAAGCTGTCGGTGACACCATGATTGCTCAGCGCCCCCAGGACATCATCGAGTCGGAAGAACGATCCAGTCGAAGAGGCCAGACGACGATAGACATGATAAGAACTGCCCGCCGCATAGTCCCAACTAACAATCACCGCACCGCTCGATACGCCCACGCCACCCAATCCGGTCGGTTGACCTGGCCAGGCTGCAGGCGCCAGCAGAAGATTCTCCTGCTGGAACGAGTTATTCGGGATAGGACCAAACAGATGATAGCCTTCGCCGACCGTCCCGTTGAAGAAGTAGTGGTCGTACGGGTTACCGGGCGCTTCGGTCAGGTAATTCTGGAAATCATCGTACCAATTGCCCGCATCAAAGCCAGCACCGGTCGAGGTCTCAATCCTGATCTCTTCATCGGTATCATCCAAGAAACCGAAGAAACTAATTTCGCCGTTGGCTGGTGCAGACAGATCCGAGTTCTGAATAGTTCCATATATCGAACCCTGTGCCAGCGCACTCAGCGGCATTGATGCCACCAATAAAAGCGCCAACACCCACAGGTACACCAACCTGCGATCTGTTGTTCTCTTTCTCACCACCGAACCTCCATCTATGGTTACAACGTTCTTTCTCATATTTGGTCACCCTCCTTACGGGGCCGGAAATACTCCGCCCGTGGCGGCGTTTCCTTGATACGGCTTGCCCGCCCGCACGATAAAGTTGGTTCCGAAACCGACCGCGAAACGCGACTCATAGCTCTGAGAACCAGCCACAAAATTGTTGAGCGTGTTCAACACGCCTGGAATACTATTGAGCACATCCTGAGCCGTGGCAAAATCGGCCTCGCGGTCAAACGGGACCATCAGGAAGTTATAGTCAGTTGTGGGTGTCACCTGCAGGGTATAGCTCACCGCTCCTGGTGCCGGTACGGAACCGGCCACGCTGAAGACAGTAGACGTCGTGGCATTGATCTGGTAGATCCCGCCCGTGACCACCGCGAAGTTCGTTCCGAACCCGGCGGCGAAGCGTGCTTCATAGCTCTGCGACGTAGCATCAAAATTATTCACGGTCGCGAGATTGCTCGCTCCGATGGCGGCGATAAGACCAACGGCATCAGTAATCCCAGTGTTGGCGAAAGGAATGCCTACCAGGCTATAGTCAGTTGTAGGGGTGGTGCTGATGGTATAATCATATTCACCGACCCGGTTCGAAAGGCTCGAGCGGTTGCCAAAGACATCAACCACCTCGACAACATAGAAGTACTGCGTGAGCGTATCACCGACCACGTCAGCACCGGCCAGATCAGCGTCGGTGAAGAGCGGCGTCAGCTCGTCGGTGGCCCCAATCGAATCGGCTGGTCCCGGCGTGAAGTAGGCTTGCGTACCGCGCGAGATCACGTAGCGTTCGACCGAGGTTGCAAAGCCGAGCGTATCAACCAGCACGGCCGACCAACTCAGATCGACGTTGTCGCCGTTGATCGCTATCGCCAGATCATTGATGGCCGCCGGCGGAGCGACGTTGATCACTTCTATCGACACCGTATCCGGCAGTGAAGTCGCCAGTCCGTCACCCACCGTCAGCTCGAAGACATAAACGTCCTGAGCCAGAGGTGAGAACGTCGGCAATGAATCAGCCGCGTCGGAGAGCAGAACTCCCTGACCGCCAATCTGCACCCAGCTGAAGCTCAGCGGGTCGTTGTCAAGATCCGATGATCCCGTTCCGTCGAGCGTCACCAATTGACCCACCGGGATCCCGAATTGGTCCGGCCCGGCGTTGGCGATAGGCGTGTCGTTCTCAGCTGAGACGGTAAACATCGCCGCGTCTGACGCGAACAATAGGCCCAGATCGGTCGCGGTGAAGGTGATCATCTCACTGCCGTTCCAATCGATGAACGGTATCGTAATCGTGACCACCCGGGCTGTGATATCAATCGTCAGCTCAGTATTGCCACTGTAGGTCCAGGATATATCGGAGTCGAGGTCTTCAACATCCGAGACATAGTCATCAAGATTGATCGTCGCAAAAGTGGATCCCTCAAGGATCGACTGGTCTGGAATATCCGTCACGACTGGGGTATCATTGATAGCGTTGACCGTGAACGTCGCCGATATTTCATCGAATAGAGTTCCTGGATCGGTCGCCCGGAACGTGATCGTCTCAGCGCCATTCCAATTGACGTCGGGAATGCCGATGGTGGCTACACGAGAGGTAATGTCAACCGTGAGAGCAGTATTACCGGTGTAAGTCCAGACCATCTCGGCATCGGTGTTGTCCAGGTCAGACACGTAGTCGTCGAGATTGATAGTCGCGAAAGTCGAACCTTCATCGATGGTTTGATCAGGGATCGTCGTCACCACTGGGCTATCATTGATAGCCGTGACCGTGAACGTGGCAGCGTCGGATGCAAACAGCGTTCCGGGATCGGTCGCCGTGAAAGTGATCGTCTCGGAGCTATTCCACTCGCCGCCGGGGATGGAAATCGTGGCCACCCGAGCCGTGATTTCAACAGTCAGCTCGGTATTGCCGGCGTAGGTCCAGGCGAGCTCCGAGTCAATGTTGTCCACGTCACCAACGAAATCATCCAGATTAATTGTGGCGAAGCCACCGCCCTCGGCAATGGTCTGATCCGGGATATCGGTCACCACCGGCACATCGTTGACGGCCGTGATCGTCATGATCGCGCCATCTTCATCATACAAACCACCCGGATCGGTCACCCGGAAGACAATCGTCTCAATTCCATTCCAGTCAGGATTGGGCTGCGTGATTGTCGCCACCCGGGCAGTGATATCAACCAGCAACTCAAGGTTACCGGCATAGGTCCAGATCATCTCGGTGTCAGCATTATCTACATCGCTGACGAAATCATCCAGAATGATAGTAACAAAGCTACTGCCCTCGGCGATCGTCTGGGTCGGAATGTCAGTCGCGATCGGAGCGTCATTGACACCGGTGGCCGTGAAGGTCGCCGGATTCTCATCAAATAGGCCGCCCGGATCGCTCGCCCGGAAGGTGATCGTCTCGGAACTATTCCAATCCGCGTTCGGAATCGATATGATGGCCACGCGATTGGTGATGTTGATCGTCAGTTCCGTATTGCCGGTGTAGGTCCAGACCATCTCGGCATCGACATTGTCAAGGTCGGATACATAATCGTCCAAGTTGATAGCGGTGAAGCTGCCACCCTCAACGATTGTCTGGTCGGGAATATCGGCGACAACCGGCGCATCGTTGACGGCATTGACCGTGAAGATCGCGGCGTTGGAATCAGCCT
>CAZHDS010000087.1:0-5004 GCA_964531495.1 uncultured Ignavibacteriales bacterium | reverse complement strand
AGTCATCGAGATTGATCGTCGTGAACGTCGATCCTTCGTCGATCGTCTGATCCGGGATATCCGTTACAACCGGAGCCTGTTGGGCGTTGGCACTTGCCGCGACAAGTACCAAGGCCACCATTGTGTACAATACAAGTCTCGCTATCATGCCACTCTCCGCCGACAGGCGTTGATGTCATCAGACGAAGGAACCGACACTCTCATAGTGTCGATATCATTCTGGACTTTGTATCCCGCACCGGCTGTCAGTGGCACTTGACATGCCACGACAGCTTTCCAACGATAAAACCAACTCATATGCCCGTCCCAACTTGCTATTTAAGCAGAATCATCTTCTTGGTCTGGTTCTCCGAGCCTACCCGTAGTCGATACAGGTAGATTCCGGAAGCCACGTGTCGACCGCCATCATCGTCGCCGTTCCAAACGACTGAGTGATTGCCGGCCGGCAAGTAACCGTCGAAGAGTTCCTTTACGTTTTGCCCCAAAATATTAAACACGTTCAGATGCACCTGATCGCCACCGGAACTGCCCGGCGCGCCCAAGGTGAACTCGATTGTAGTAGACGGATTAAAGGGATTCGGGTAGTTCTGTCCCAGAACGAATGTTCTCGGCAGCGGTGTGTCAGTCCCCTCGACCTTGACTGCTTCGGACCGCGCCGTGGAGAGCAAAGTGCGACCACGCACCAGCTGCGAGTTATCACCCGAAGTCACACTTTGAAGCGCCGTTATCGGCACTTCTATCAGATCAACCCGACCGGCAGCTATAGCACCACCCGTCGCAGGATCGGTGTTGAACATAAGAACTTTCATATGACCGTAACCATCGTCGTTGCTGACCAGAGTTACATTCTCCATCCCCTCACTCAACACGGGCGTTCCCAGAGCCATCACCGCAGGATCATAGAGAAGTTCCAGTTCCACGCCCGCGATATCTACCGGCATCTCCGAACGAACAGTCATGACGTCAGAGGTTCCGCTTCCGAGATCATCGTAGTCCAGACCGATCGTTGCAAACTGATCCTCAATGACAACACCAGGAGTAGTGCTGACCGGCAGGCCGTAGATGAGGTTCACGACGGCCACCAGATCGAAGACATCCACCGAACCATCGGTTACGATGTCAGCAACCTCAAAGCGACGACTATCAAGAGTGTAGTCACCGATTATGAAGCCGACGATATTCACCAGGTCCGCCACATTGACCTGCACATCAAGATTTACATCGCCTAGAGCATCGACCATGATGATTCCCGAGTCAGAGACAAGGGGCAGCCCTGGTACCTGCGGATCCGGATTGATCGATTCCCAGGCATCTTCGATATATACGGGATACAGGCCTGGCACAGCGTCCGAGGCCACCCTCAATTCAACCATCAGTATCTCGGTTCCGTCGCTCCCGATCGGTTCATTGGCCATTCCAAAGGCGATAAACCGGATTTCTCCCGGCGTCACACCAATGTTTTCATATATAATGTAGTCGGCGGTGTTTTGAGTGACGTCCACTCCCGTTACTTCGAAATTGTCGGCATCATAGATAAAATCAAACTGAACACCGTAGACTGTCTGACTGGTGACCAGATTTATCGGGAATAGAATACCGGTTTTGCCCGGAATTCCCCCTTCGGAGCTCCCCATAACCGAAGACGTGAACAGCTTATCATATTCTGGTTCATTGACTACGATCGTAACGCCGGCCTGAGAGAACAAACCACCCTCATCCTGCGCCCGGAAAACAGCTGAATGGGTCCCGGACTGGCTGATCCCGGGCGTCCAACTGAAACTGCCAGTAACCGGCTGAGCCCCTTGAACGGTCGCGAATGTCGCTCCGGATGGCAGAGTAGTCGCCGAAAGCGTCACAAAATCATTGTCAATATCGGTCGCCTGTACACTGAAATTCAGGGTCGTTCCGACATCAACCGAGTACACACTCTGGACGCTAATTTGTGGGGCATGCGGATCAACCACCACCGTCCCTCCTACCCTCATGTCAAATGTCGCAGAACTGCTATCACACTCGCTGAATGCCCACAAAGTGTAAGGGTAGGTGCCATCGGTGCCCGGAGCGTTCGCCAGCGTGTACCCGCTCAGACTCGTGCTGGTGTGCATGAAGCTACCACCCTGATAGATTATTATCGAATCAGCGGCGGCCACTGACCACTCCAACGCGAACGACTGATTCGTCCCGACAGAATCGTCCGGATCACCAGAACCCCACGATAGGATCGTTGGCGACGGACAGGGATTAACCGTGAATATGCCGGGCACCGTAGACGGGTACAAAGTAGCCTGGGTCTCCATGAGACTGTCAATCAAGCGCGTGCAATTCCATGCGGTATCCCAGGGTACGGCGCTGGTATCGATGTCCCCCATCACCGAGTCAGTACAAACCTCACGAGTGCTCCAGCGGTCGGCACTAAGGTTACTGCGGCGGCAGTCAATACAGCCGGCTTCGAAAAGAGAGGAGTCAATCACGTAGTAAGGGTTCACCTCATAGAACCCGAAGACCGCGTTCGTCCCCGTTGCAACATTCTCGTCCACAACAAAACCGAGACTGAAGATCACCTCCGACATCGGGTCCATCGGTTCCGGAGAATCAAACTGGGCCAGGTTGAAGCCACAGGTGACAGCCCCGCTGTCAAACGGGTTCTGCGAGATCGCGGCCGAGAAGAGCGTTGCTCCCGGATGGCTGACTTGATATCGCGTGGTTGCAGCCTGCAGCTCTCCCGAGATCTGATAGGCAACGTAGAGAGAGTCCGCAGGGAGGTCACTCGCCTTCAACGGTGTCAGGATGTTGTCATCATAAGTCACGAGAATCTCGAACCCGGAGATCGTGGTGTTGGTGGTATCCTGAACCGTCTTCATATAGACCGGCATCCAGACCGTATCTCCCTGAGCGCCCTGGAAATTGACTACCCGGATTGTGTCGACGCTGGACTCGTCAACGGCTGAGCAAGCAATGTACTCGTTGACACATTCCCATTCGCCTATCTGAGCGGACGCCGTCATTGACAATACAACTATTGCCATCAACATCGCCAGGGTTAATCTCAGAACTCTCATTATGACCTCCTAAAACGGCTTGTTCTCTATCTTTGGGGCCGGCTTGTGCCAGCATCTATTTCATCAGAATCATTTTTCGCGTTGATGTTCCACCTGCGGCGGACAGACGATAGAAGTAGACTCCGCTCGCCAAAGCCGAAGAGTCACTATCGCGACCATCGAAAACAACTTCGTGGTGACCGGCTGGCATCTCGCCATCAAGCAACGTAGTCACCTGCCGTCCCAAAATATCGAAGACGGTCAGACTTACTTCACTGCTGGCCACAAGATCAAAGCTGATCGTTGTCTGAGGATTGAACGGATTGGGATAGTTCTGTCCCAGCGTGAACTCCTCTGGCACCGAATTCGGCGAGGCATAAACTACGGCCGCCGTACGGCCATCTGCTCCCGCCACATCGACATACTCAAATGCCACTTCAATACCCTCCGGCAGGGCCAGCACCGGATTGTCACCCGCAGGCATAGACGTACCATCGGCGCTATACATGAACACCCGTCCCTGGCGTCCCTCAATGGCTATCTTCATACTCATATGGTCCTGAAGATTGACGATCATAGCAGGCTCCAGAGTACGATCAGCCTGAAACGTTAGTAACACCCCACCCACCGGGAAATCAGCGCTATAGCGCACAATTGTGTGGCCGGGAGCTGGAGCCAACCGGACGGATGCTTGTAGATCACTATCAGGGCGAGGTGAAGAGCTACTCTTGCCGGAGATGATGACATTGATCAAGAACACCAGATCCGAGATGGAGGCCGGGACCAAGTCGCCGTTCATATCCGAGTTAGCCAGTTGCAGGGCATCCAGGGAATAAATATAGGGAAACATGAAGTAGTTGCTGAAATACACGTAGTCACTAACTTCGTAGGGGAAACCATTCAGATTGATATCCCCCAGCATCACCTCACCCATATCCAACACCGTGATGAAACCATCCCAATAGTCTATCTCACCCTGCGTGATTTTCAGGCCATTCTCATCGGTAAGGGTGTTGTCATTCTGGGTGAGCGGGTCGTTGAACTCGAACCACACCGGCAGCCATTGGTCGGTCAGGTTAATATCAGCATCGATTCGGAAAACCAGTCGCAGGATCGGTCCCGCGCCAGCCGGGATGGGCGCACTTGTCGGACCGCCACCAACTTCGGCACTGCCCACGATCCGAACCAGACCGGGAATTCCGGACTCATCAAGGGTGAAATCCAAGCCCTGAAAAGAGGCGGCCCGAGTTTCGTTGTAATCAATCTGCTGTAGCCAGAGCGTCGATACATCATAGGTCAGAAGAAGATTGAATGACCCTACGGCATCCAGATTATTCAGGTTGACAAAAAACTCCGCCCGCTCGCCAGGCTCGGCTGACGCTGTGTCGAGGATCAGTTGATAATCAGACTGAGCCTGGACCGAAAAAATCGGGAATATGATCAACAGGCCGAGAAGGGCCAAAACTACGGGGATGGTTGTGGTTCTCATAACAGAGGGGCGGGCATGCGCCATTAATATGTATTGCGTTGAAGAGTTCATATCATCAGCCTTATGAGCAAGAACCTTACCCAAAACTATATTATGTCCGCCTAAAACCGGTTATGCTCCTGCTTTGCCCAACCTGCCAACCGGCCAAAAGACGATGGTCGTCAAATCCATTTAACGATATGTGTCGTTTGGGCTTAGGAGCCCTGGTGGAACCTTGGTCCCGATAACTAGCGGACGATAATGGTCCCCTTAGTAGTAGCTTGAGTCGCTCTAGGCGAAGAGGAAAGGCTTTTTGTCAGCGTGAACTCTTTCAATATGCAATCTCGCAACCATTTGCGCAGCCGGCGGTAGGACTGCTGACCTATCCTAATAAGATAAAGAAAAGACGACCTTTTTGCAAGCATAATCGCTCTCACAACGCTTGTACGGTCATCCAAAATAAACTCGCTATTCTGTTGTATCTCTTCAGTCTATACC
>CAZHDS010000086.1:0-13057 GCA_964531495.1 uncultured Ignavibacteriales bacterium | reverse complement strand
TCAAAGACCGGACGGCCATGTCGTCCGGTTCTTCTTTGCTGCCAGCTTCGGCCATGAGTCTTCAAGCGATTGAGTACTTGCAAGTTACAGGGTTGTTTGGTATACTGAAAGCGACCTCGTCAACTAGTAGTGCACCACATGTTCACGCTGTGATCTAATTCGTCAATGGGGACTCAAATATGAAGAAGATGTTGCTCTCAATCGGTCTGGGGTTGGCCCTGGTCATGACTATTGTCTTTCTCACTATCGACGGAAACAACCAGCCACCCGCAGAGCGGAGTGCTCTTTCGAGCCAGGCCTACTACTCAATGAAGCGCGGCGGCAAAGTCCCCAAGCTGCAGAAGCGACCCAGCGATTGGTTCTACGTGCAGCGCGCCTATCCGAACACGGAAGTCCCGGTGGAGGCTCGTTTGGAGGCGGCCAAACAAGCTCAACAGCACCAGGCCGAGGCGGCCGCCAAGGGCACCGATGATGTTGTATGGGCCGAAGCCGGTCCGAGTAACATACCCGGTCGCATCACTGATCTGGCTGTTCATCCCGCTTCTCCGGATATCATTTACGCAGCATCAGCCGCTGGTGGCGTATTCAAAACTACGGACGGCGGAGACAACTGGACAGCTATTTTCGACTCGGCGGGCGTGCAGTCTGTTGGCGCCTTGGCTATCAGTCCCTTCTCTCAGAATGTCATTTATGTCGGTACAGGCGAGGCGAACTCGTCTGGTGATTCATACGAGGGCACTGGCATGTACCGCTCCAACGACTTTGGTGCCACCTGGAGTCATATCGGACTCGACAGCAGTTATCATATTGGTCGGATTGCGATCAAAGGAATCCTTCCAGAGACGCTGTATGTAGCCGCAATGGGAAAGCTGTTTGGTACCAACTCGGAGCGCGGTGTTTATCGATCAGTCGACAGCGGTGGCACCTGGGAGCAAGTGCTCTACGTGAACGATTCCACCGGCTGCGCCGACATCGCCATAGATCCGGGTTCGGGAGCAATTTTTGCCACCATGTGGGAACGCTGGCGGCATCCTCGCGAACGACGAGCCGGAGGCCTGGGCAGCGGTGTCTATCGTTCTATGGACGGCGGTGAGAACTGGACCCTTCTCACCAACGGCCTCCCTCCCCAATCAGACACGCTCGGCCGCATGGGCGTGACGGTGTGTCCAAGCAGCAACACCGTATATGCGATCGCCTGCAATCATCCCGGGGTTTTCATGGGCGTGTACAAAAGCACTAATCTGGGCTATTCGTGGACCCAAACCAACGATGGCGACCTCGATGGCTTCATGGGCGGCTTCGGATGGTACTTCGGACAGATCCGGGTGAGTCCCAGCGATCCTCAGACCGTTTTCGCTCTTGGTGTGCAAATGTACCGATCTACCAACGGCGGCAGCAGTTGGCAATATGCAGGTTCTGGTGCTCATGTGGATCATCATGCTCTTTGGATCAATCCAACCAATGGTGTGGAGCTGGTAGGAGGCAATGATGGCGGTGTGGCCCTGTCCAGCGACATGGGCAACAATTTCACTACCAAAACCGATATGCACAACACCCAGTTCTACGCCATCACGATTGATCCCCAGAACCCGGAACGCCTCTACGGTGGAACCCAGGACAACGGCACCCTGCGAACAATGACCGGCGCTCTGGATGACTGGGACCACATCCACGGCGGCGACGGGTTTTATGTTATTGTCGATCCGACCGATTCCGATGTGATCTACGCCGAGTATCAGTGGGGCTACTTGGATAAGTCAAGCAACGGGGGTGACACGTGGGATTACGCCATGAGCGGCATCGACCAAAATGATCGCACTAACTGGAACACGCCCATTGCTATGGATCCAAGCGACCACAATACTCTTTACTACGGTTCGCATCGCCTCTACCGGACCACCGATGGCGCTGCCAGCTGGACAGCCATCAGCAGCGATCTCACCAGCGGTGATGATCCTGGAAATCTGAATTTCGGAACGCTTACAACAATAGATATTTCACCGGTCGACAGTCAGACGATCTACGTCGGCACGGATGACGCCAACGTCTGGGTGACGACCAACTACGGCACCAACTGGACCAATATCAGCGCTACTCTGCCCACTCGCTGGGTCACCCGAGTCGTTGCTGATCCTGCTGATTCCGGAACTGTCTACGTTACTCAGTCGGGATACGCCGAGAACGATCCTCTTCCCCACATCCACCGCTCAACCGACTATGGTCAGAACTGGACACCTATTCACAGCAACCTGCCCGATGCTCCGGTCACGGACGTCATCGTCGATCCGGTACTTGATTCTACGCTCTATGTAGGTACTGATTTCGGTGTTTATGTCTCCTCTGATCTCGGCCAGAGCTGGTCGGTCCTGGGCAACGGCATGCCGATGGTACCGCTGCATGATCTATGCCTGCATGGCCCCAGCCGCAAACTTGTGGCTGGCACGCATGGACGATCGATGTATAGCGCCTATCTGCCTGGCGGCGACACTACCGACACCGACTCCGATGGTATCGCTGACATTGATGACAACTGCCCTGATGACTACAATCCACTGCAGACGGACGACGACGCTGATGGCCTTGGTGATGTATGTGACAACTGCTCCGATCACTACAATCCAACCCAGGAAGATCTTGACGGCGACCTAGTCGGTGACAGTTGCGATAATTGTCTCTTGATCGCCAACGGCGATCAAGAAGATTACGACCTGGATGGCATCGGTGATGAATGCGATACATGCACCGATCGGGATGGCGATGGTTTTGGTGATCCCGGTTATGCCGCCAATACTTGTCCGGTTGACAACTGTCCGGAGATTTTCAATCCGGGGCAGGAGGATGCCGATCTTGACGGTGTTGGTGATATCTGCGATTATGATCCACCTGTTTGGGACACTGTGACGGCGTGTGGAACACGGCTGACGGTGGGCAACAATGGTAACTTCGGACATGAGAGCATCTCCGGGATGGGCGGAGCCAACCTCGATTTCGCTGCCTTCGGCGATTGTGATCCAGGCGCCAGCTATTACGTCTACGACGGCTCGCCGGTGTTGACCTATCTCGACGGGACGGACACCGTGGCAAACTGGTCGGTCTTTGGCAACAGCACCTACCTGCTGGTCGAGAATGGCAACCCCACCGAACCGACCACGTCCGGCCCTGACTTCGAATATTATAGCACGGGTACTTTCGCCACAAGTGACCTCGCTCTTGGCCTGGAGAAGAGTTGGTGGGCTCCCACTGATACAGAGGGTTGTGCCACATACGTGATCCAGCGACTGGCGGTCTATTCTTATGACGGACTGATGCATTCCGGCTTGGCAATCGGAGAATTTATCGACTGGGACATTCCCACCGACGCTCCCCAGGCCGGCAACAACGGTGGATTCAACTCAGGCGGAGGATGGATTTTCCAGCAGGGCGTGGAAGAAGACGCCATGGGTTGCCAACCGAATGAGAACCGCTTCGGTGGCATCATGATGCTAGGCTATCGGTTCAACGAGCCGTGCGGCATCGACACCACCCTGAGGCCCTTTGGCGCGTATACGGCCGATAATGCCGTGTACGTATTTCCCAATAGTGGCCTTCTGCCTGGCGAACTATACGAGATGATGCGACAGGGTGGCTACACTGCCGAACCGAGTGTGACCGACCTGCATACGGTCATGACCTATATCGCCGACTACACGCTCACAGCCGGTGATACTCTGGAGATCTACAGCGTGCTGGCCTCGGTGGAGAATGGCGATGTGACCGATCTCGCGGCGAGTTTTGCAGCCGCCCGAGACTTCCTCGTGACACATATTGTTGCACCATGCGGCTGCTGCCAAAATCGCGCTGATGTCAATCACGACGGCCAGCCAGACCCGGACATTGCCGACTTGATTTACATGGTGAGCTTCATGTTCCAGGACGGCCCGCCGCCGCCGTGCGATGAAGCGCCCACCGGGGAGTGCCCCGATCACTATTTCGCCGAGACGGACGTCAACGGAGACGGCACGTGCACGCCGGACATTGCCGATTTGATCTACCTGGTCACTTACATGTTCCAGGACGGTCCGGCGCCCGTTCCATGTCCATAAGTTCTTACCGGTACAGACAATAGACTGTCCCGCTGGGCGGAGAGAAGATATCCCTCTCCGTCCTTTTTTTGTCCGGCTTGGCAGTTATTTGTTGAACCCGAGGCCGAGTCATACTGTATCTATACTACTGGAGCAGGTTGAGCCGGATCGACAAGCGGCTCGGCCTGATACCATAGCATAGGAAATGAAATGATCGTTTACGTGAAAGGGAAATTACCCATGAAGACTTCACTGGCTGCTTTGGTTCTGATGATCATGGCCATGACATTGCTGATCATCGGATGTGGCGGCGGAAAGACTGTGACCCGCCTTGATACCGACAGCGTCACTGACCTCAGTGGCCGCTGGAATGATACCGACTCACGGCTGGTGGCTGAGGAAATGGTCGCCGACTGCCTGTCCCGTCCGTGGCTGACTGATTTCGTCGCCGCCGCCGGGGCCAAGCCGGTTATCGCGGTCGGCACAATCAGTAATTTGACTTCCGAGCACATCGCCATGGAAACATTCATTTCCGATTTCGAACGGGAGTTGATCAACTCCGGTAGCGTTCGTTTTGTGGCCGCCAAGGACATGCGGGCCGAGGTTCGACAAGAGCGACAGGAACAACAGGAATTCGCGTCACGCGAGACCGCCAAGCGCATGCGAGAAGAATTGGGCGCTGACTTCATGCTGCAGGGAGCCGTCAAAACCATCACGGATCAGGAAGGCAAAACCCAGGCCGTCTTGTATC
Source organism: uncultured Ignavibacteriales bacterium (assembly GCA_964531495.1). Classification (GTDB taxonomy): domain Bacteria; phylum Zixibacteria; class MSB-5A5; order GN15; family FEB-12; genus DAOSXA01. The sequence continues at coordinate 8,245 of CAZHDS010000086.1, read as the reverse complement.
AAACGGACTTCGAGTTGATCAATATTGAGACCATGGAAAAGGTCTGGATTGGTGACAAGAAGATCAAGAAGGGTATCTCACAGGGCAAAACCAAGTGGTAGGGGGCTATTAGCCCCCATTTTTGGCAATGAAGAGACTCTGTTCCATCATTATCCCGCTCCTTATCGTGGTTTCCACGGTCGGATGCGGCTCTATGTCAACCCGTAATGGGTTCTATGACCCGATCACGGTCGAGTTGCGGACGGGGCGTCCCGACTCGGCCCTGGCTCTGGTCGAAGTTGCTCAGGTTGACAACAAGTATGGGGAGAAGGATCGGCTGCTCTATTTCATGGACGCCGGCCTTCTCAACCATTATGCGGGCCATTGGCAGGCCAGCAACCAACGATTGGAGTTGGCCGAATTGGCGGCTGAAGAGCTGTTCACCAAGTCGGTGTCGAAAGCCGCCTTGTCCATGCTTCTCAATGACAATGCCCTTGAGTATGCGGGCGAAGATTACGAGATTCTTTACACCAACTTGATCTCGGCTCTGAACTATCTGGCCGAGGATAACTCCGAAGACGCCTTTGTCGAAATCCGTAGAGCCAATCTCAAACTCGAAGCGCTGGAGCAGAAGTACCTCGATGTCGCGCGTGAACTGGAACGACGCTCGCCCGATGATACTGATCGAGTGTCAATTGATTATAAGATCGACAAGGTCCGTTTTCACAATGATGCCTTTGGACGGTACTTGAGCATGCACATGTATGCCTCCGCAGGTAAGATGGACGATGCCGAGATCGACTATAGTCTATTTCTGGACGCCTTCAAAGCGCAGCCTCACATTTACGGCTTCGAACCGCCCCGCGTGCAATACCAGGCCGATGAAGGTGCCATCCTTAGCGTTGTGGCCCTGGCCGGACTGGCTCCGACCAAGGAGACGCTGAGTCTCAGGCTGCGGACAGACAAGGATCTTGATCTTGTTCAGGTGATGTATGACAGTCCGGGGCAGGAGAATGTCGAGTATGGCCACTTCTTCCTTCCCATCGGCGAGGACTACTACTTCAAGTTCGCAATCCCCCAACTGGCCGAACAACTGTCTGCCATCAGTCATGTGGAGCTCTATGTCGATGGCGAACCGAGGGGCCGCTTGGAGCTGCTTGAGGATGTCGGCCAGGTATCGCGGGAGACGTTTGCAGCTCGGAAATCGGTGATCTACCTTCGAACGGCGGCCCGAGCGATTGCCAAGGGACTGACTGCGCACAAGGCCAAAAAGAAGGCCGATACCGGTGGTCTGGGCGGCTGGCTGAAAAAGGCCGCAATCGATGTCGCCAGCGACCTGACTGAGAACCCTGATCTACGCTGCTGCCGCTACTTGCCGGGACGAATCCTGGTGGCCGATATTGAGCTGCCTCCCGGCCCTCATGATGTCCTGATCAAATACATCGCGACCGACGGCCAGCTTCTGCATGAAGTGCGTTTTGATCAGTACCAGGTACTGTCCAGCGGACTCAATCTCATCCAGAGCAACTGCCAGAAGTGAAGCAAGCTTCTCTTCTGGGCTAGCGGCGCACGCTTCTCACTCAGGTGAATAGCACTACCAACCGGTGATCTGCTCGAGGTTCTTGTTGAGCTTCTCGATTCGCTGCTGATAATCTTCTTTTTTGGTCTTTTCCCTCTCAACCACATCAGCCGGAGCGTTGGCCAGGAAATCGGCGTTGGCCAGTTTGCGGGAAAGTTTCTCAAGCAGATTGGTCAGATTGGCCAGTTCCTTTTCTAGCCGCGACTCCTCGACAGCCAGATCGATCAGACCACTCAAGGGGAGGAAAATCTCCGCCTGTGAAATCACGACCGAGGCTGAAGGGGACGGCCGCTTCAGCTCCACGCCAGTGAACAGATTCTCAACTCTGGCAAGCGAGCGAATGTACTCGATGTGCTCCTCGAGGAGCTGACCGAAGGCGGGATCACTGACCCTGACATAGAGGTCTGATGTCTTGCCGGGGGGCACATTGAGCTCGGCGCGCACCGAACGGACGGCAACAACCACAGCCTGGATCTGCTGAAGTCTCTCTTCCAGTTCCTGGTCAATGTGACGACCATCGCTGTGGGGCCAAGGTCCGAACGAGATCGTCTTACCATCCTCGATAGTATAGTCGTGAAGATCGTGGAAGATCTGCTCCGTGACAAACGGTACGATCGGATGAAGCAGCTTGAGTATCTTGTCCAAGACGTAGGTGGCAACGTTCAGTGATCCTTCGCGAATCGGCGTTCCCGGTTGGTCCGGCTTGATAAGTTCGATATACCATGAGCAATAATCATTCCAGACGAAGTTATAGAGCACTTTCGAGACTGATGAAAGGCGAAACTCGTTGATGCCTTTCTCAACATCCTCAATCGTGCGCTCCAGGCGCGAGAGAATCCAGCGGTCGAAGATGACCAGATTGCTGTCGTCAACTTCGTCCATGACCGGCTTGCGGCCATCATGACGCATCAGTACGAATCGCGAAACCTGGTGCAGCTTGTTGATGAAATTGCGCCCGATCTCAAACGTGTTCTTGGTGATCCAGGGATCCTGACCATCAGGAGTAGCCAGCACCAAAGAGACACGCAACGCATCGGTGCCGTACTTCTCGATTATCTCCAGCGGATCGATACCATTGCCGAGTGACTTGGACATCTTGATGCCGTTGGCATCGCGTACGGTGCCATGAATATAAACGTCCGAGAAGGGCAGGTCGTTTCTGAACTCATACCCCGCCATGACCATGCGGGCAACCCACAGGAATATGATCTCGGAGGCTGTAGATAGTACTCTGGTCGGGTAGAAATCCCTCAGCTCCGGAGTGTCTTCTGGCCAACCCATGGTTGACAGCGGCCACAACCACGATGAAAACCAAGTATCCAGAACGTCTTCGTCCTGAACGAGCGTCGCGGGGTCGTATCCCGGACATTGCTCCGCCGTGGGACGATCACCGGAGGCAAAGACGGTACCATCTCCGGCATACCAGATAGGAATGCGATGCCCCCACCACAGTTGGCGCGAAATGCACCAGTCCCTGATATTCTCCATCCAGTGCAGGTAGGTCTTCGACCAGTAGTCGGGGTGGAATTTGATTTTCCCGGACTTCACAGCCTCGATCGCCGGCTGGGCCATCGCCTCCATTCGCACGAACCATTGGTCGGACAGATAAGGCTCGATCACGGACTTGCAGCGATAGCAGGTTCCGGCTGAGAGATCATGGTCTTCAATCTTTTCCAGGTGGCCCTTCTTCTCAAGCTCGGCCACTAACTGCTTGCGGGCTTCGTAACGATCAAGTCCCTTGAACTTGCCCGCGTTCTCATTGAGAGTGCCATCGATGTTCAGGATATTGATCTCAGGCAGATCATGCCGACGACCAATCTCGAAATCGTTGGGGTCATGGGCCGGGGTGACCTTGACCACGCCCGTTCCGAATTCGGGATCCACGTACGAATCAGCTACGATCGGGATCTCACGCTCAAGGATTGGCAGAATGACTGTCTTGCCCACGTACTTCTTGAACCGCGTATCCTTGGGCGACACGGCCAGAGCAGTATCACCCAGCATTGTCTCCGGTCGCGTCGTGGCCACGGCCAGATACTCATCCGATCCCTTGAGTTTGTACCGAACATACCAGAGTTTGCTGGCGAAATCCTTGTGCTCGACCTCATCGTCAGAGAGAGATGTCTGACACGAAGGGCACCAGTTTACGATTCGATGGCCACGGTAAATCCAGTCCTTCTCGTAAAGGTGGATGAAGACATGCTCCACGGCCTTGCTTAGTTCTTCATCCTTGGTGAAGCGGGTCCGCTCCCAATCGCAACTGCAACCGATCTTGCGTAGTTGCCCCAGGATGATCTCCTTGTTCTTGTGAGCCCAGTCGGCCGTACGTTCGAGGAATCGCTCGCGCCCCATCTCGCGCCGGGTTGTGCCTTCCTTGATGAGCTGCTTTTCGACAATCACCTGAGTGGCAATGCCGGCATGATCCGAGCCCGGAATCCAACACGCTTCGTATCCGTCCATGCGGTGCTTGCGCACCAGGATATCCTGAATTGTGTTATTCAGCGCGTGCCCCAGGTGCAGCCGGTCGGTAACATTCGGCGGCGGAATTACTACTGAATAAGGCGGCTTGCCAGAACCGGTGTGCCCATGGAAGTAACCGGCGTCAAGCCAGTACTGATATAGTTTGTCCTCGACCTCGGCCGGGCAGTAAGCACCCGACTTCTTTGTCTTGTTTTCGTTATTCTCGCTCATAATGGCTATCTCAACTGTTAAATGACCCGCCCAAACAAGATTTGGCCCCAATGGCCAAACCATGAAGTTACCGCTCCCACTCCGGCTTGTCAAGCCGCGAAGGCCGGAGCGAAAGCTGTTGGCAAAGCGCCCGGGAGGTATTATTATCGGTAACTATGTCAGAACTCCGTAGGAAACTCGATCGGCCGGACCTCCCCCCATGGGAACGTCTGAAGACCATCATGGCTGTTTTGCGCGCCGAGGGGGGCTGCTCATGGGACCGCAAGCAGACTCACGAAAGCCTCCTGCCATACCTCATTGAGGAGAGCTACGAAGTGGTCGAGGCGATCAAAGCCGGCGATCCCCATGCGCTCAAGGATGAACTCGGCGACCTTCTCTGTCAGATTGTCTTCCACGCCCAGATGGCTGATGAAGAGGGTAGCTTCAATGCCGATGACATTGCCAATGTCATTTCCGAGAAGCTAGTCCGCCGCCACCCCCATGTATTCGGCGATAAAAAGGACCTCAACCCATCTGAGGTCCGTGACATGTGGGAGCGACGCAAAGTCGAGTCAGGCGAAAAGAAACAGCTTCTCTCGGGACTACCGGCCTCAATGCCAGCTCTGACCATGGCCTACCGGATTGGCGAGAAGGCTGCTGGCGTCGGTTTTGACTGGAACGAAGCCAGCGAAGTGATCGCGAAACTTGAGGAAGAGATCGAGGAAATCAGAGGTGCCATAGCCACGGGTGATCAGAAACACTTGTGCGAGGAAATCGGGGATCTGCTGTTTGCCACCGCCTCGCTGGCCAGGAAACTCGAGATAGAGCCCGAAGAGGCGCTCAAAGTGGCCCTGGAGAAATTCCGCACTAGATTCGCCCGCTTGGAGCGCAAAGTGGCCGAGCAGGGACAGAACGTACACCATCTGACTCTCGATCAGTTGGAAGCGATCTGGCAAGAGATAAAGACCGACCGGTGATATCGCTGGCCGCCTTCGCTTGACGCCTAGAGTCATGTTCCCCGAATCGTTTTTTGGTTGTCTTGACAGGCCCTCAAACATATGTTGTGTGCGCCTGCGATGAATAGCTATCCCGGTGGCGTGGAAAGAATCATCCAGGACAACAGGAAGTTGACTCGGAACCAAAGAAAAGCATTATGGAGAATGCGATCATGAAGATAACCCTCTTAGTCCTGAGCATGGTGCTGCTGATCAGCAGTGCCGCTTTCGCGACCGACACCCGCGTCCTCACTATGGGGGACAACAATCTGATTCTGCTGGACGACGCCAACATTGCGCTGTTTCCGTCGCGCATCCTTGACTATCCCAATCTGGCCATTGCCGAGATGAGCTCGGATGACATGCGTTCATTCGGAGTCCACTGGAAATTCCGCAAGGACAAACCCTGCGTGCTGGGCACCTACCTGTACAATGATGGCATGGAAACCAGTGAGTACGCTCCCATCTCCCCGCCCTGGGGTGAAAACCAGCGCCTGGATCTGTTCTGGGGCACCAAACTTGGTGACAACAAGGTCGGCCTTCATCTGGGACGAGTATGTTCATCGGACAAGGACGAGGCCCCCAATGACAAGGACGAACGCCTCCTGTCGATTACAAGACTGGGCGTCGGCCTGACCCCCGATGGCGACAACTATGATTTTGCCGCCAGCTTGGAGTTCCTCGGCTGGACTCACAGAAGTACCAAGGTTAGTGTTGTGGATAGTGTCTCCTACTATTCTGCTGTTGACCTTACCGATCCCAAGGGCAATATGATGCTCAGCTTGGTGGGACGAACATTTCGCAAGATGAACGAAAACTGCACTCTGATTCCGCACATCGGGTTTGAGACTGGCAAGTACGAATACGACCTATACAACCTAATCGACGACAGTCTTTACCAATTCTCAATGCGCGAGAAGAACACTGTCACGCGCTTCACGCTCGGCTCCGGCATCGAATATACACCTGCTGCGAATGTCCTGGCTGTCATGGACTTTGGCATCATGTACGACAAGGTGAAGACGACGACGACTGACGATACCGCCAGCATCGTCGAGCGGAGCGTAACAACCTGGTCCCTGCCTTATTTCAAACTCGGCTTTGATGCCGATGTCTTCCGCTGGCTTGATGTTCGGTTTGGCGCGACTTCATATTGGAACTCAGAAGTTGATGACCAGACGACGGCCAACCGCAAGGATAGCCGTCGGTCCCCGGACAACGAAACCTACCTTGGTTTTGGCTTTCACTGGTCGCGCCTGCATGTTGATCTGCAGACCGACCCCGAGCTGTTCCTTGATGGCTTCAACTTCATCAGCGGACAGTCCAATCGCATGAATTTCCGCCTGTCGGCCGTTTACGAAATGATGTAGACTCAAGATCGAGAGTCGAACAAAGAACCCGCCGGGATAGTGCCCGGCGGGTTTTTATTTGGCCCAAATGGAGGGGGCCCTATTTGAGAAGGTCTTTCACAAACTGGGGCAGGCAGAATGATCCCCGGTGGACATCGTCATTGTAGTAGCGGGTCGAGAGCCGCAACCGATCATATCGAGCCTGATCAAAATCGCGCAGGGGATCGTACTTCTTGCTGCAGAATCCGAAAGACCAGAACGATGACGGATAAATCGGCATGAAACAGGTGTACATCTGCACAACTGGAAAGATGTCATTGAAGTTGGCGAACATCGACCGCACCGTCTCTTTATTGTAAAACGGTGACTCGGTCTGGGCAACCATGATGCCATCGTCCTTCAGACGATCGAAGACCTGCTGGTGGAACTGCTTCTGGAATAGATCAGCCGCGGGACCAACCGGATCGGAAAGGTCGAGGAGAATGATATCAAACAGCTCGTTCGATTCCGCGATGTATTTCTTGCCATCTTCATAGACAACCTCACAGCGAGGATCGTCAAGACCGGCAGTCAAGTATGGGAAATGGCGTTGGGAGGTCTCGACCACTTTGCGGTCGATTTCGCACATCGTTACCTTTTCGACTTCCGGATGACGGGCAATTTCGGTCAAGGCACCGCAGTCCCCCCCGCCTATTATGAGAACCCGCTTAGGTGACGGATGCGAAAACAATGGCACGTGTGTGAGCATTTCATTATAGGCGTTGTTGTCATTGTCAGCGGCCATCAGCGAACCATACAGCACCAATATCTTGCCGAAATCCTTGGTGTCAAGAACGTCAATACGCTGGAACTCCGATTCCGTCGATTCGATAATACGGTCGATCTTGATCGTCAAACCCGACTGATCATCATGGAGTTCTTTGTACCAGACATTCCAAAGATCGGTCATGCCTTCTACGCCCACTGTGGAATCAGGTGCTTTGCTGTTGGAACTCATGATGATCAGTCCACAACCAGGTAGTCAGGCCGACGAAGACCATTGAAGCCCGAGCCGGACACAGCGCAATAAGCACCGGTGGCAAGGAATATCACGCGATCGCCCACTTCGTGCTCGGGCACCATCAGGCCATCGTACATTACATCGAAAGAATCGCAGGTCGGCCCCGCAAACACCGATAGCATGGCTGGTCCCTCGTGGAGAGTGACCACCGGATATTGGCACTGGTCGTATACGATGCCGGAGAAGGTCGAGTACAGACCATCATCAAGATAATACCAGATCTTGCCATCTCTGACGGCCTTGCCCAGTATTGATGTAAGCAGCGTTACGGGCGTGGCCGCGATGAACCGACCCGGCTCACTCATCACCTTGATTCCGGGGCGAATGTGCTGTTCCAGGGCATCATTGATCGGCGAACAGAAGGTTTCAATGTCAGGGACGGGCTCGACGTATTCAACCGGGAACCCACCGCCGATATCTAGCGCCTGGGTGCTGAACGAGGCCGCATCAAGGGCCGCAATCAGATCGTGGGCGGTCTGAATCGCCAGGACATGATTGTCAGACAGCAAGCACTGCGAACCAACATGGAAACAAAGGCCGTAGAATTCGTGGCCAGCCTCTTCAATGGCGGCGGCGAAAGGCACTACCTGCTCCGGCTGGCATCCGAACTTGT
>CAZHDS010000085.1:0-13063 GCA_964531495.1 uncultured Ignavibacteriales bacterium | reverse complement strand
GGGTAGGAGTACGAAGATCAGAAGGACAATAATCTCGCTGTGCGTGTGCTAGTCATTCCCGCTTTCGCGGGAATGACATGAAATGGCGAGGGTGACATGCTCAGGCGCTCTGCATTTCGAAGGCGAGGATGACATGAGAGGCCAGGACGACAGAGGGGACTGTCAGTAGGTCCGATGTTCCCAGTTGCAAGAAAATGCGGTATCGAAAAGGCAAGAATCTGCATGTTGTCTGTATTTGTGCTGCGCAAATATTGAACAGTTGCGTCGTAATTGGAAGTATTTTCCACCCGTAAACGATTCTGGCCCAAGGATTGGCAATTGTGGCATTGGCTGGGATCTGCCATTCGGACAGGTTTTTGCTCTGAAAGAAATCGACCGGACATGGCTTCCCTCTTGACAGAATGAGAGGGAACCATATATTGCACTCCGGTTTATACAAAGCGAAGGAGATGTCTATAGGCTTTACGGTTATCGGTAGTTTTTGTTTCGCATGAGGCGAATCACACATATTAAGGCTTAGGAAATAAGCTGGCCCGAGACCGTAGCTTTGATGACATCGGTTCATGGGCCGGGAAGTGTCCCGGTTTGAATAAATCGCATCTGTATAACATAACGATCTTATTTCTATTCCTCTTCACAGGATCTAACGTCGCTGCTGCCGATGGCTCGCTCGACATTTCCCGATCAGACGAGTCTGGTTTCCACTTCATCTATCGCATTGATGGCGTAAGTCAAACCACGACGTTATCCGATACCACTGGCGAAAGCTACCGTCGTACAGTAGCGGTCGGGATTCCCTATGCCGCCGACGTATCCATCCGCTCGGCCCGCGGGCGTGATGCCGTCACGCTGGCGAGACCGGTGGTCGGTATCCCTATGATGCCGCTCGTGGAATTATCGGATCGCAAAACAGTCCGCGGCCGCCAGATGGTCACGGTCGTCATCAATCCAGTGCAAGGCGATCGTTATTTTCGGGAAGTGGAAGTAGAACTCTCCTTCCATGGTGGCATGACCGTAACCGGTTTCACCGTCCCGGATCCTCGCTTTGATCGCGTATTGGGAAGCGCTCTGGCCAACTGGGATCAGGCCAAGGACTGGCCCAAACCGTCTCGCGCGATGGCTCGAATAAGTGCTGACAGTCCCTTCGGCGACGAACGCACCTGGTACAAGATAGGCATCCGCAGCACCGGTCTGGTTAGGATCACCGGGAGTGAGTTGAGTGCCGCGGGGCTCTTTTCGAGCAACCTGGCCTCGGAAAGCATCCGCATCTACAACGGCGGGGGACAGCAAGTACCGATTGACAATGCTGACCCGCGACCGAACCTGACCGAAGTGGCGCTTCTAGTTCACGATGGGGGTGACGGCGTTTTTGGCTCGAGCGATACGTTATTTTTCTACGGCGAATCGGTCAACCGTTGGATCTATGAACCCGGCCAGGCACCTCACTATGAAAACAACCGCTACACCAACGAAAATGTCTACTGGCTCACGACTTCACCTAACATGAGTGGCCCGGTGCAGCGCATGGGCACAGTCGATGCCACTCCGAGTGGTCTGGAAGATACAGTCGTGTCGACCTACCGTAACCATGTACACCTCGAGCGCGATTCGTTGTTGTTCTGGAAATCCAACGGCCGGGTCAGCAATTTCTATCGACTCTTCTGGACGAACTTCACCAACCCGAGTTTCTTTCTGCCGACATCCAACATCGTCAACGATGGCCTGGAAGAGGCTTATGTCGCGGGCATTACTTCGGAGATTTATCCTGATACCCTGTATGATTTGGTAGTCAATGGCGTCTCGGCAGTGGCGCAGGACTGCGCCTATCGCCGGGGATGTACATTCTCTGACTGCAACCTTCGCGACGGACTGAACGAGTTCGAAATTCAGTTTGATGGCTCTGGTCCTGGAGTGCCCTATGTTGATTACATCGAGCTAACTTACACCGCCCTGGCCCGGCCGGTCGGCCAGGTTGTCGATATGACTATCTCGGCGTCCAGCGCGCTGCTGTCGCGAATTGATATTGTCGATGATTACACCGCCGATCCGATCGTGCTCAATCTGAATGATCCTCTCCGACCGATTGTCCTGGGCGGATTCGAACGAACCGCCGGTTTGCTTAGTTTTGACTACGATTTGACCGCGACTGACGTCAATCGGATACTGGTCTACAGTCCTGACCGCTCAATCTCTCCGGCAAGTATCACCGAGGTGACGGTCGATAATCTGCGGGCCGTTCCGGGACAGACGGACTTGATAGTTGTCACGTCCGACGAGTTCATGGCGTCCTTGCAGGAATGGGTTGACTACCGAGAGAATGACGGCTACTCGGTCCATGTTGTTACGGCCGAGGATATTTACGATAATTTTTCATGGGGACTGACCGATCCGGCCGCGATCCGCGATTTCCTTAAGCTCGCCTACGATACTTACCCGGCTCCGGCTCCTTCGATGGTTCTGTTTGTGGGGGATGGCAACTACGATTTCCTGACCCAACTGGGCTTCAAGGCTGACAATTTCGTCCCGCCGTTTATCAATGACAGAGACTCTTCGTATGCTTATTCCGATGATAACTACGTCTATTTTGGCAGCTACGGAAAGCTCGATGCCGACTCCAGCTACGTCGGTGGTCCGGATCACGGCGTAGACATGATTACCGCTCGCTGGCCTGTAAACTCCGCAGCCGAAGTCGGGAGCGTGATCGATAAGATCAAGCGTTACGAATCGCCGTCGGTTTTTGGCCCCTGGCGAACGAATGTCAGCCTGGTGGCTGATGACGAATTCGCGGAAGGACGAACATCCGAGATCATCCACACCGAGCAGGCTGAGACTATTGCCGCCTCGCTGCCGCGCTACTTGAGGCGCGACAAGGCCTACGCAATCGAACATCCTTTTGTCGGCAATCGTAAGCCGTCGATGAACGAGGCTATCGTCAGCGCCTTCAACGATGGTCGTCTGATCATTAACTATATTGGTCACGGCAATCCCATCCTGTGGGCGCACGAACATTTCTTTACGTCGTCAGAGGATCTGCCCCGCCTGAACAACTATGACCGTCTGCCGCTGGTATTCGCAGCTTCCTGCGCGATTGGGTTCTACGACGAACCAATGATCGAAGCTATGGCCGAGGATCTTCTCGTCCATCCCGAGGGTGGGGCCGTGGCGGTTATTTCGGCCACCCGACTGGTGTACTCCGGCGTCAATCACAATTTCCATCAGGCGGTATGCGATCATCTGCTTGGCGATGATTCACTCACTATCTCCGAGGCCATGTATGCTGCGAAACTGGAGCACCAATATGGCACTAGCCTGAGCCAGATACGCAACGATCGAGCTTACACCTTTTTTGGCGATCCCTGCCTCAAGCTGGGACTGCCGCCGTTGCGGATGCAGCTCGAAGCGGGAGTGGACAGTCTGGTGGCTCTGCTGCCGATCACGGTGCAGGGGCATGTGGTTGATAATTCCGGGACGCGTTTCGTCGGCGACGGCACCGCCACGGTGAGCATTTACGATGCCGACAAGGAACGTACCTACGTTTCGACCGACCACGGTGGCTCCGCCCTCCCGATCGACTATAGTGTCAATGGTTCCACGATCTATCGGGGCACGATACCGGTAAGTGGCGGGGATTTCCAACTGCAGTTTGTACCACCGCTCGACATCGGCTACGGTGGTCGCAGCGCTCGGATGGAGTTCTATTTTGACCTGGGTACGATCGATGGTGTCGGCGCCGTGGATTCGCTTTATGTCTCGGAGCAGATCGCTCCCTCCAGTGATAGCACTGGTCCCGTCATTGAGTACTCTTTTGCGGGCCGCGAGGAATTTGTCAGCGGTGATGCAATCAACCAGGGTGACGAACTGTTGGTCGCGCTTTCAGATAGTTCGGGTCTCAACCTCACGGGATGGTTGGGCCATGGCATTGCCATGACTATCGATGATCAAGAGGACCAACAGGTGAATCTGACCGGGTTGTTCCAATATGACGAAAATGAGTATACTTCGGGCGATCTGACCTACACGCTGGGAGACCTTGATCCGGGTGTACATAGTTTCCGGATCAGAGCCTGGGATAACGCCAACAATAGCTCCCGAGTTGAGTTTTCGGCCAACATCGTTGAGGATCCGGAAGAGACTGTCCGGGACTTGCTTAATTTTCCCAATCCGATGGCTGACAGTACTAATTTTGCTTTCTACAGCCTTCGTCCCTTAGAAAAGTTTTCCCTGCAGATATTTACTCTTTCCGGTAGAAAGATTAGAACTTTTGATCTATATTCGCTGGTCGCCGGCTACAATGACGATATTGTATGGAGAGGCACCGATTTCTCCGGCGATCGCGTAGCCGCTGGCGTCTATATTTATAAGGCCACAGCCCAGCCGACAGGGGGATTTGCTGAGGCCTCGTTGTACGGTAAAGTAGTTGTCGTTAACCAATAGAGGAGTTCCTAATGAAATTGCGCAAGCTGTTGTTTCCCCTGCTGATATTGATCATGATGATGGGACTGGCAGGGCAAAGCTATGCCGACATATCGAACGCAGCAGTTCTCTATCTGCGCATTGCTCCCGGCGCGCGTCCCGCTGGCATGGGTGAGGCTTTTGTCGCCGTCGCCGATGATGCCACTTCGTCGCATTGGAACCCGGCTGGACTGGGTGCTTATCCGCTGGCATCGTCATGGATTGATGTCAAGGTCCCTGCCCGGATGCAGCCCATCACTAGCATGGCTGCCATCAGACATCACGGTGGCAACGACTATCAGGCCTACGAGGTCTGGGCGGTTACGCCTCTGGGTTTGGCCCGCTATGACAACAAGGATTGGTACTTGGACGAGAAGTTCAATACCCGAACCGATCAGACCGTCAGCCAGATCATCTCTCGTTACTTCAATATCGACGACGAAGAACGTTTGACCGATATGGTGCAGAAGGTTGCTCTGGCGAACAACGCTCACGACTACGCATATCTAGAAGATCTGACGAGGCGGTTGCTCGCCAGTTTGCCCGACTCCTCAGAATACTCTGACCTGCCCCAATTCGAACAGCTTGTGGACTCCCTGCAAGCCGCCTTCTGGGAGTGCCGCGTCAACTGGGACTTCGTGACCACGGTCGAGCGCCACTATGCCGACGGCATGAAGGACAGCGTCCTGAATGAAGTTGAGATCGACCGTATTGCGATTTCCATCGAGAAAGCTCGCACGCGTTTTATTCCTGAAGAGTTGACTATCCCATACTCAGTCAACTACTCTGGCGATCTCAACGATATAGCGAGCAACGGCGAACATCTTCTCGTCGGGACCAATTCCGGGCTGGCGGTATACAATGGCCAGCGCTGGCATAGCATAACGACCGCTGACGGTCTGCCGTCAGATACGATTCTCTGCCTGGCTGCGGCCGGTGACAACGTCCTTATCGGTACTACCCAGGGACTGGCTCGCTACGCCGGAATGCGACTCGGTGAAATCGGCGGCGCCGGTATGCTGCCGACCGGCCCGGTCACAGCCATCGGTGTCCGAGACATGGGCAATATCTGGATCGTCGTGAACGATGAGCTCTATCGCTACAATGGTCGTATTTGGGCCAACTATCTCGACTACCAAGTCGAACTCGACGATACTCCAGAATCACTTGCCGACAAGTTTGGCGTCTATGGAACAGAGGCTGAGCGCCAGGCATTTATGGATAGGTATTTCGATGTCAATGTTGAGACTGGTGGCTGGGGCGTAAGTTCCGAGGAGATCAACGTGGTAGCTGCCGAGGATACGGTGGTTGTTTTGCCTGATCTACCTGAGGATCTCCTGGCAGCCGTGAAGATTGGTTCAACCGAGACAGTAGAGGAAGACACAACGACGACTGATTCCGCAACCGTTGCTGAAGCCACCGAAGAGGTCATCGCCGAAGTTCCCGAAGTAGAAATCGCGGTGGTCGATCCCGTCGCCCCTAACGGAAGACTGGAAGCGGGCAAGATAGTGCGAGTGCCGCTCCTGGCTCAGATCAAGGGCCGCGTCAATGCCATCTACGTCGGGCGCGGCATGAACACCTGGCTGGGCACTCAGTATGGTCTGTTGTACTTCGATGGTGAGGCCTGGACCGCTCCGGGGTATCGTCGCTATCGGCTCAAGTCCGAAGACACCATGGATGATCTCGTCAACGCGAAGGTCCATAAGACCGACGCCGAGCGGGAGACCTACGCGGAGCAGTTGCGGATCGTGAATGATTTCGATACCGAGCCGATGGAAGTGGGGCGCGTGATTCAGATCTATCGCAATCCCAACGCACTAGATATTCGGTCGATCGTACGCAGCGGCCGATTCCTATACTTGGCTACGGCCGCCGGTTTGGTGGAATTCGACGGCGTGTACTGGGCCCGGGCCAATGTGCCGGGGATGGCTTACGCCGATGCTGTCGATGCCCGCACCCTCGGTAGTGAGCTCTGGTTGGCTTCGCAAGATCAGATCGTGATCAAAGCGCGAGCCCATCGCCAACTGAACCTCATGCACGTGAAGTGGCTGCCAGAACTAGCGGATGACGTCTACTATGAGTTCCTGTCATTTGTCTCAGGCAGTGAGGGATGGGGTACGTTCGGTGGCAATATCACGTTCATAACCTATGGTACAATGCAGCGGACCGATCCCTTTGGCCAAGACCTGGGGGATTTCACTTCCTTTGACATGGCCGCTACTGGTTCGTATGGCGCGCCCTTGAGTTCCAATCTTAAGATCGGCCTCTCGGCCAAGGTGCTGTATTCCAAACTCTCTGACATTGGAACCGGCCTCGAAAAGGGGCGGGGTACTTCGACTGGTTTCGCCGTTGACTTCGGTTTGCTCTACGACTTCAGTCGCCGCTTGACGCTGGGAGCCGCCATCACTAATCTTGGTCCCAAGATGGCCTACATTGATGCTTCCCAGGCGGACGACTTGCCCCGGAACCTCGCGGTTGGATTGGCCTATGAGCTGCTTCAGTCAGACTACTACACGTTGTTGGTGACGACCGAAGCAAACAAGATCATGGTTGGTCTTGATGATGGTTTCTCAGGCGAACTCAAGCAGATGGTTCTCAACTCTGGCGCCGAGTTCTCCTACGCCGATATTTTCGCGGCCCGCGCCGGTTATATTCATGATGAAGAGGGCGACGTCAAGACCATGACATTGGGCGTGGGACTGTCGCTTCTGGACCGTTACGACTTTGATTTCTCTTACATTCCCAGCGGTTCCAATGATGCTCTTAAGAATACTCTGCGAATTTCACTTGGCATAACTCTGTGATGAGGAGATCGACGCACTTGCCCGGAATGACACGCATAATAGCCGTCATCTTCTTATGCCTTCTGACGGTTTCCGCCTTTGCTGGCGAGGGTCGTCTGTTGCCGATGAGCAAGGTCACCGGCGAGAGTCGCGTTGGTGCTGAGCAGGCTCCGGATAACCGGGTTGAGCAAAACGCTGGCGCCCGCATGGTGCCCCGGAATAGGTCCACCCGCAACATACTCGGGTTGGAACGTGACAAACCGTGGTCGATGCCTCAGTTGGCCCTGGCCGACTTTGCGGATACGATTCATTGCCTGGTGTTGCGCTATGACTTTCAATACGAGACGCTGGATAATCCCAATACAACCGGACGGGGAGCCATGAACATGGCCACGATTGGCGCCAACGACTCGGCCGCCTATTATGACTCACTGGGGCATTGGGTTGATCCGCCACCGCACAACACCTACTATTTCAACGCTCACATGGAGGCCCTCAAGTTGTACTGGGAGACGGTCTCCCAAGGCGCGATCACGCTGGACTGGAAGATCTATCCGGAAGACACCAACTCCACCTATGTTTTGCCGCAAGCAATGTCGTACTATGGGGCATGCTATGTGGGCTTGCCGGCGGATGAGGCTTTCGCGGCCGTTATTGAGGGCTTGGAGCACTATTTCGAAGACGGCCTGCGGGTAGCGGACTCGGTATCGCCCGAAATTGATTTCGGCTCTTACGAATCGTATTTCATGTTTCACGCCGGTTCTGATCAACAAAACGATATTGGCTTTCCCGTAACATGCAGCGACATGTTCACGGGCTATATCACCTACTACGACACCCTATGGGTCGATAACGGCAGTACTGGCATTACCGATGCCATGATGATGCCAGAGACCATGAGTCAGGACAACCGTGCCACCGCGATGAATGCCACCCTGGCCCATGAGTTTGGACACCAGCTCGGTCTGCTCGACATGTACCGCACGGACCACTTTGTGTCTTGTTTGGGCGACTTTGCCCTTATGGACAACAATGGCTTCGGGACGGCAGTTGATTTCGGTTGGGCCGTCGGACGCGTCTTTGGGGCTCTGCCGGTCTATCCCAGCGCCTGGTCGCGGGCCTATCTCGGCTTTGTGCCAGTACACGATTTTAGGGCCGGGACGGACATCGCGATTGACGCCGCCGCGACTGCCGCTGATGGCATCAAGATCGCTCGCGTGCCTATCTCAGAAAATGAATACTACCTGATCGAGAATCGCGCCGAAGAACTTGACGGCTACCAGACCAACATGCGGGCCGATGCTCGTACGAGTGTATTCCAGTATCCTGCTCGCGATCTAGGCAATGGCGTCTATGAAGCCTCCGGCGAGTACGATTTTCTGATCCCGGGCTCCGGCCTGCTGATCTATCTGGTCGATGAGGGCGTGGCTTACCTCAACAACGACTACTACACCGGGGACACGGTGATCAATTTTAATGACAACAAGCTGCAATGGGCTCTGGGTGATCCCAATCCGACGCGCAAGTTCGTCAGCCTGGTTGAGGCTGATGGTGTCGTCGATTTGAGCGGGTATTATCAGACTTACGGTGACTATCGATACGGCTGGGAGGGGGACATGTTCCGCGAAGATCGCACGAGTTCCTTCACCCCGAACACCAACCCCGCCGCTTTTGACAATTCCGGCAACAACACCCACGTGAAGATCAACCGCATTGCGCGAGCGTTTACCGATTCGGAGATCGGCCTGAAGCGGACTGATTCGGTCATAACGTTTGATCTGGAGACGGAACTCCTGAGCGCGGGTTATCCGTTCCGCGCCGGGGCCTCGGTAGTACCGTTGTCGCCCATTGTCGATGATCTCAACGGCGATGGAAACCCCGAGATCATCGTCGCCGCCGGTCGCAACCTGTGTGTGGCGGGCGCGAATGGAGAGAACTTCATTCATCAGATTTCCGACTGTGATCCATGCACTGAATATACCGACAGCGCCAGAGCGACAGTTCATCCGGGGCAGGTTCATGCGCTACCGCTCTACTATCGGACTTCCGAGCCGATTTCGGCCAATCCTGTGACGGGGGATTTTGACCGCGATGTAAACCGACTCGTGGCGGTCAGTTTCCAGAGCGGCATTTACGGACGGGTTGATCTGCTCGACCCTGCCGACGTCGATGGCAATGGTCTGGCTGATTTTGGAGGTTCATCGACGTTGCTGCATTCGTTGCCCATCGCCCTGGTCTTTGGACAATCGCTCTACATTTTGACAGAAAACGGCGAGGTCCATTTGAAGACTGAGCCCTACGGAGCTGCCACACTGGTAGCCGATCTCGACGAAGAAGAGTACTTCGGCATGGTTCGCTATGATCAGGCCGTTGTGGTTCTGGGCGGAGATACCGCTGAGTTGGGCAACACGAGAGTCCATTACATCACGGATGGCTACACGGCCAGTATGACCATTGATGGTCGCTATAGTCTCGGCCCGGTGATGACCGATTTGGATGACGATGGTAATCTGGAGTTGGTGGCCTTTGGCACTGATGGCCGGTCGATAATCGTGACCGTGTCCGTGTCCGGTGGTTCAGCCAGCTTTGAAGTGTACTCCGAGAAAGCGACCGACTACGCTTTCACAACCAATCCTATCCTGGGAGACGTTGATCGCGATGGCAGCACAGACATCATCGTCGGTGGTACCAACGCCGTTTATGCCTTCAACAGTCAGTTTGTTCTGAAGAGCGGTTTCCCTGTTACGGTTAGCGATCGTTATACTCAGGACGACATGGTTTCCTCACCGGTGATGGCTGATATTCAGAATGGCGAACAGGTGGAAGTCGTGTTTCCAACGCTCAATGGGAATATTTGGTCGGTGGGACCGGACGTTTCATTCGGCTTTCCCCTTTCCGGCGGCGAGATGGGGATCGGCTCCCCAATAGTTTTCCACGACAGTACCGGCGGCAAGCTCGGTTATCTCGGTCTGGACGGCTGGTTCTATTGCTGGCGAGTCGATGCTGATTCGGTGGCCAACTACTGGCCCATGTTTGGAAGCGACCCTACCGGCAGCTTCTATTTCGATGAAACCAAGCTAGGCACAGTTGTGGTCTCCAGCGATCGATTCCCCGTGAAGCGATTCTACAACTATCCCAATCCGGTAGTTGATGGTCGTACGACGATCCGCTATTTTCTCGGCGAGACAGCCAACCGGGTCGAGCTTGCTATTTATGATTTGTCGGGCGAGGTCCGTCAGAGATTCAGCGGACCGGTCAACGGCGGTGCTGATAACGAGATTGACTGGGATTGTAGCGGAGTGACGCCGGGCGTTTATCGCTGCGTCATCGAAGTGGACTTCGGCGGTGAGACAAAGACCGCCTTCAAAGACATTGCAATAATTCGTTAATAAGTTAGACTAACAATAGGAAGTACGATGCTGAAAAGAACCATTGGGTTGTCCTTACTGCTGGCAGTTCTGGCGGTTGGCGCAGGAGCCAGCGGCCTCCAGCCATCCATTATTGATCAGGAGTTGGCGCGGACCAGGTTCGGTCTGGCAGATCAAACCGGTCTTGGCCAGCCTCTCTATGCGGCTGTCGCCGAAGAGGACCAACCACTCTCCTCCTTCGCCGAGACCAAGGCCGCCGGTGTCGAGTACAAATCACCGACAAGAGCGTTCTTATATTCGATGGCGGTGCCGGGCCTCGGGCAATACTACTATGGCAGCAAGATCAAGCCGGTTGTCTTCTTGGCAACCGAAGTCGTTGGCTGGATGTTCGCCCTGAAGTACCATGGCGAGGGGGGAGACGCCACCGTCGCCTATGAATCGTTCAACCGGGAGCATTGGTACCGCGATCGTTATGAACAATTCTTGCTTCATCATTACGGCAGCACCAATCCGCTCAAGGATTTTCCGGATTCGGGCAGGGTGTGGCGCGAGTTGACGGAGACTCTTCCCGACACCGAAACACAGCAATATTTTGAGATGACCGGTAAGTACGATCAGTTCGGTTGGGGCTGGGATGATGCTCTGGACTCCGCCGGAAGGGCGTTTGACACCAATGTGTTTTGGCCGGACCGCATCACCGATGCTGGTTCTGTGCCGACTTCCGTTAACCGAGTAATCTACGAGGGTATGCGCGATGACGCCAACAACAAGTACAACAAATCCATGCGGTTTGTCTTTGTGCTCATGGCCAATCACCTTATCAGCGGCTTCGAAGCGTACTTCGCGACCAAGAAACACAACAACCAGATGCGGTACGAGGAAGAATTTGCTCGCTTCGGTATTGATGCCGACGTGAAGTCGTATTCGTCCTGGAAAGACACGCCGTACGTGACCTTCAGTTACAAATTCTGATGATGAGGCTTATGACAAGGACCGTTGTTATCCTTCTGGCCGGATGCCTGGCCCTCTGCCTGCCATTGGGGGCCGTGGAGCTAAAGCCGGAGCCAATCCAAACGCAACTCCGGCTATCACTGTCCGGGTCCTCAGTCGGGAGTGGCGGTACCATGATCCTGGGCGGAGTCTACGATGCCGGGAAGGACAAGGAGGATTCTCAGGAAGAGGACTATGGCCGCAAGTCGGGTGTAAAGGCTGCCCTTTATTCGGTCCTTCTACCGGGCATGGGGCAGTACTACTGCGGGCATCGCAAGACGGCTCGTTATTTTTGGGCGGCTGAAGCGGCCAGTTGGCTCGGGTATCTTGCCTATCGCACCTACGGCGGGTGGAAGGAAGATGACTACATTCAGTTCGGCCGCGAAAAGGCTGGCGTGCAGCTGGCAGACAAACCGAACTGGTTTGTTGACTACGTTAGTTTTTACAACAATATCGACCAGTACAATCAGTTCGGCCGGGCCATCGATCGCGATCGACCGTACCTAGAGAACAACTCAGAGAACTACTGGTTCTGGACCTCGCCTGATGACAAGAATGCCTTTCGGGATCTGAAGAACCGTAGTCGGGAAGCTTATCGCCGGAGCGATTTCATGATCGGAGCCATGATCCTAAACCGAATGGTCTCGGCGATTCATGCCGTTCGGATTGCTGGGCGAACCGGTCGAAGGCTCGATGACTTGGTCGATCTGGACAGCCCGGCCAAGCTCGACTATCGGGTCGAAGTGAATCCGTTCAGCGACCACATTCAACTGGGTGTGACCCTTTTCACCCGTTTCTGACGGCACCTGAGGTAGTATCCTTGAGGCTGTCGATCATATTTGCGCTAATTGCTCTGCTGGGGGGATGCCGGCAGGCTTCCGAGGTTCCTTCCGAACAGCCTGATTCGATCATCACTACCGGGGTCATCCTATTCGAACGTGAGATAAGCGGCAGCATCATGGGGCAACCACTGCGGGCTCCGCGCGGCCTGGCTGTCGGCCACGATGGTTCGGTTGTGGTTGTTGACGCAGTGGCCAATCGTATTGTTCTGCTCGATAGTGCCTTACAGCCAGTTCGCGAGGTCGGGGGGTATGGCTTCGCGTCAGGCATGTTCAATGGACCTACCTACGTTAGCTGGGATTCACGACTGAATCTGGTCGTTTCCGATGAGAACAATCGCCGACTGGTGCGCTATGATCGGCGCTTCAATTTTGTCGATGAAGTCTTGCTGCAGGACGAGGATGATCCCCTGAAATTCCGTTTTCCGTCCGGCGTGGCGGCCAATTCATACGGAGAGCTATGGATTGCCGACCGGGAAGCCAATCGCATCATTATCGTTGACAATGTAGGTGAATTCGATCGCTTCGTTGGAGATTTTGGCTACTCCGGGGGACAGCTTTCCTCACCCGAGAAGATCATCATCGACGACAACGGTCGGGTGACAGTCTGCGATGCCGGCAATGCGCGCCT
>CAZHDS010000084.1:0-13397 GCA_964531495.1 uncultured Ignavibacteriales bacterium | reverse complement strand
TCCCGCAGCAGCGAAGTGGCGGAAGCGGGACTTCACGAGCCTTCCCGCATATTTTACAGATGATGACAATCATAAGGCAGTCAGTGTACAAGAGACTCCACTGTCATCGCATGAATAACCACCAGATGAATACGTAATGCCTAGTCCGGATATAGCCAAGCAGTCAATCGGCATAGTCTGGCTCAAAAACCATTCCGTTACGTCCGACACGAAACCGTCAGTAAACATCGCACACCTGACCCGTACGCCTGTACTCAGTATGTCCACCGATACGATCAAGTCTCTTTCTGTACATGTCCCATGTGCAGGCCCCGACGTTTGATCGCTCCAACTGGAATCAACGTATGTCTGTGAGCTGCCGCAACTCGATGATACATTGTCGAGGATATACGTCCCCGCTTTCGTATCGCAATTCGCATCCGTGCAATTGTTGGGAGAACCAGTCGATCCGGTGCCGATTACTACTTGCCACTCATCAGGTAACTCACCGTCTTCACAGTACTGGCAGTACTGGCATGTGATAGTTATCGTTGCACCCGAGCCGCTGTGACCCATAAAAATCCCAGTGCCACTCGCTGTTTGCGATATGAATACCGCAGTGATTCCGAATAGCTGCGTGCAACAGTCCCATTGACTAGTGTATCCAGTCTTTCGGAATAGGTACTGATTATCGTCCGAGCTTGCCGTGTCGCCGTTTGTGATTAATACCTCGACCTTGCCCGATCCGAGAGTCACTTTAATCTCAATGTCAGTGACTGCCGAAGAGCAGGAGCCAGTCAAGCCTAGGCCACCTTTTGGGCTACCTAGATTTGCCGTGTAAGTGCACTCGCTTCCAGCGTCTTGTTCAATGCGGATTTTGCCAATGTTGAAATCAGCTTTATTCAAGCACTTATCATCAGTGAAGCCGGAAATATCCAGAATGATCGCATGTGGCGTTTCGTCAGTGTTGCAATTGCCACAAGGGTCCGTATCAGGCGGCACTGGATTACAGCAAGGAGTACACGGGTACGGCATTATTGGCAATCCACCATTACTAATTCCCAACGCTGCTGCTCGCCAGACCATCTAGCGCGAGCCTCAGCATTATCGTCCCCTGGCCAACCGTGGACATTATGGACAGTTGCTAGTGCGGTTTCGGCCGCCAGACCGTTGACCGCTTCTAACCCATCCATAGCAGTAGTTGCGTCAATTGCAGCGAATCCAGACGCGTCATTGATTAGCCCGGTGTATTCGGTCGCGTTTAGAATTCGGTCAACGTAGATGGTGCCAAAGTTGTCTTGGAGCCCTTGGAATAACCAACCGCTGGCAACCGGTACCGTCATTGTGTAAACGGTTTGCGTGACGATTACCCCGTTCGGCTCCCAGTCCTCGAACGTGCCCGTATCCAAATTCCGCCACTTCAGTTTAGCGGTTCCGGTTCCGGGTATCGTTGTGGTCGCCGCGGTGATCGCGGTCGTCGCTTCCATCATCCAGACACCGGACGAACGAACCAATGGTGATCGCCTAGACGCAATCTGCTGATCGCCAGTCTTGTCGATTAGCTCCAGTATCGAATTCGTATCGGCTTGGTTGAATCCAAACGGCACTGACTAATCCTCCAGCACGACGATGCGGACATTACAAGCCGCTGTATTGGATTTCAAATAGAGCGTCACCGCTGGCTCACATCGAAACAACGCCGATTCGCCAGCCTCTAGCCGCATCCCGTAGACTCCCGTCGAGAATCCAACCTGGCAGTAGTTAGTGGCGTCCAGGTTGCGAAGGTAGCACCACCCCTCTGTCGTTAAATCCTGGAACGTCGTAACGTTTTCCTCTGCCGTTGCGATGCTGTGAACCGCATCGTATGCCCCGACTGCCGTCTGATCGAATTTCTGAGCGTTCGGCCGCACCGTCGTCTGGAGGTTTCCGTTTGTGCATTCTAGTTTTGCTGTGACTGTAATTTCATTCGCCATGTTAAATCCTATACCAATGCCAGCGGAGAAAAATCAACTAACCGGTGTTCATGCCGCCAGATGAATAACGGGGGTGACGTGTCATCTAGTTTGCCACCGTCCAAGTCGAGATTGCCTGTGCGTGGGTTGCCGTAGTCGTCGACAAAATGTAACACCGCGTCGTTGTTGTCCAGATAGAACGTGCCCTGATCCAGGAAGTCACGCATCCATCCACCGTTACTATTGGCGTCTACGGCAGTCGGCCATATCTTGAATGTGTACCGCGCGGAATACACCCATTCACCGTCGATCTCTGATCCTGAATCGGACGTGATTCGTGATATCAGGACTTCGCGGTTTCCGTGCTCTATCCCGCCGATCGTCACGGGTAATAGATTGACGGTCCCCTGGTATGCAATAGCCCTCGCCAAAGGAAACGCTGCCTCGTATCGCACGAAGTTTATGATAGTCACGTAGGCATCTTTCAACGGCGTCGAGAGGAACTCTTGTCCGTTGCTTGCTGTGATTGATTGATCGGTAAACGCATCCGAAACAAAGGGACGTTTGATTACTTCCGAATCAATGCTGATCAATGGCTTCCGCTGAATTGCGGGCTGATCCTCTTCCTCGTCCTCTTCCCGTTTCTTTGTCGAGCTACTCCACTCGATCGCCACGTGCCATATCAGCGACTTCGCTGTTCTACTGGGAGATCGTCTCTTGACCGACAACCGGACATCATCCGCGAATACCGAACCCCAAAAAGGCAAGCCAGATACAGCGAGGATTGTCGCGGCAGTCTCCGATACGGCAGAAGCTTCCACGATGTACGTTTGCGAGGCTGTCCGCGTAATGCCATCCTCGCCGGCCGTCTCGTTGTGCCATAGCGTTCCGCTTTTTGGTCCCAAAAGTGTCGCCACGCTATCACCTCGCCAGTGTTACGCTGGATAGTTTCTCAATCAAAACCTGCTCCATCCGCTCCAAGATCGAATTGCCTTCCTTGGCCGCGTCAACAACTAGATTCGTCGCCTTGAGCTGCGGGTCGGCTATGCTCTTGGCGTCTCTGTTCGCGCGAGCCTGATCCAATCCGGCAGCACCGGACACCGCACCCGGTAGCATGTTCGATTCCCTAAGCCGTCTGTGCTGTGCCTGGCGTTCTGCATTGCCAGCATCAACAGACGCCATGCCACCGGCAAACATCCCTCGCCTGGCTTGTGATCCAACGCCAATTATTCCTTGTGCATGTCCAGCAAGTGCCTTGGCGAAACTGTCTAATACGCTTCCACCGGCCGCACCTGCTCCCGTCACACTTGCCCCACCAGTGATGCCCATTTGCTCCCGCTGATCTCGCGCGAGTTCCTTGTTGTGTGCAAGTTGGTTTTTGAATTCCTCCGTCGCTGATGCAGGGAATCCACCACGATCCAACTTACCTTGTAATTCGGATATGTCGTGGTATGTCCTCTTCAGCAACTTGAGTTGCTTTTCTTCGGCTTCGTACTTTTCTCGCCGGGCATCAAGTGCTTTGTTATTCTTCTCGACGGCCAACGCCCTATCGAGTTCTTTCGTGTTATGAATGAGGTCTAGAGTGGCAACGATAAATGACATGGCATCCACTGCGCCAGGTCGAAAGAACGCTTTCATTTTTTTGATCGACACATCCATCGTATCGTTGTACTCTTCGGCGGCCTTAGTCAGGTCTGTGGATATTACAGCACCGGCAGCTTGAGCCCGCTTCTCGAATTCCTCCAGCCCTGAGCTTCCGAGAGATAATGTATTGACTAGCGCAACGCCTTCTGAATCAAACAGCTTCATAGCCAGCCGGACTTTATCCGATTGCTTTTCAACCTTTGACATAGCGTCAGCGATCATTGCGAACTGCTCATCTGGCGACAGTTGGTTGAGTTGCTGTGCGGATATCCCGAGTTCATCGAGTGCCTTGACGGCCTCCCCTGTTCCTGCTGCCGCTTCCGCAATCCTACGGACCATGCGTTGCAATGCCATGTCGAGAGTTGCCACTTCCACTCCGGTTTGACCAGCCGTGAACCGCAACGCTGACAACTTCTCGACAGTGATCCCCAGTCGGGTCGCCGCCTTGGCTAGATTGTCTAACGACGCCGCCTCGTTACTGACAAACCTCAGCGTAGCACCGACCGTGACTAATCCAGCAACAGCAATTACTGCCGAACTAGCAATGCCAGCCAACGCCACCGATGCACCATTCGCGGATGCAGTGAAGGCTTTTGTCTTGCCCTGTGCCCGCGTCATGCCCGCGTCAAACTTGCCTGTCTTGGCACCTAAGACAACGTCAAGGTTTGTCAGGATTGCCATGTATCACACTGCCCGATAATGCGGATAGTTCTTCGTCTAATGTCCGTACTGATTCTACTTCATACGCGAATAGGTTGCCCTCAAACTCGGCGCCCATTGACTGGCATATCGCCATCGCTTGCATGTCGCCACGTTCCAACCCGATCTTTTCAAGCATGGATACTGCACGCAATTCCGTGTACTCTTCCGCCGATGTCGTATCCATGAACCGACTCCGCAGCATCCCGAGCGACAACGCAACACGCCATTGCCATAGACGCTCAGGCCGGTCCATTAGTTTTTTGCTGCGGCGTTCAATGCGGCGTCTTCGTCTTCGGGCATAATGCCGTTGATCTTTGCAGCAGACTCGAATAGCCGATCAACGATCGACGCCGACTCTAAACGCAACTTACCCCACATGTCACTGTGGTTTTTATCCCCATCCTGATCGCGGAATAACGGAGCGTTTCCGTCGTCGCATAGACACCACGCAACAACGTAAGCTCGATAGCCGACTCCCTTATTATCGTCTAGGTCACGCTGTCGCCCCCATGCTAAGTCGAGCCCGTCCCGTTGATCGGCAGTCATTCGCATTACGAATACCTCACCGCCCCATGCCTGCTGCGACGTGGGCTTCAACGAACCATTCCCACCGACTGCGTCTAGTATCTGCTCCGCGCTTAACATTTAGGTTCTCGTGATTGCACTGGTTAAGGTGACAACGACAGTACGCTTAATACTGTCCTTCGGCCCGATGCTTTGCGGGCCAATCGACTTGACATAGCCAGTAAATTCGTCGGTAACAGCGGCAGCAATAACAGGGTATACAATCTGCCATTCGTATGCCGATGCAGCTACCGCGTTGTTGAATCCAGTTTCGATCAACTCGTGGTTTGTGTCATTGGGATCCCAAACCTGGTCAAACGACAGTTCCCCGTAGTTTGGAATCGATGGAACCATTGTGTCAAACAGGCTGTCTGTCGTCGTGACGTCGATATCCTCTCGTGTTTTCGTCGGTGGCGTGACGTTAATGATTTCGCCAATCGTCGAATGCGAAAGGCCGTCTCCGTTCTCGTCGTACTTAAGCAAAATTCCGTTGCCGATTGTCTTGTCTGCCATCGCTAGCCCTCCCGAGCGAGTTGAATAATGAGACGCCGTAGTTGCTGTTTGTAATCAGCCAACACGCTTTGCTTCTTCTGTCTGGCCGCCCGTCTAATGAAGTCGTTTGGCTCGACTCGCCGGCGCCCGACTGAACCACGCTTCCCAGTCTTCCGTCCCAGTTCGACGAATCCACCGTAGAACGTTTGGCCCTTGAATTTCCCGTCTCCGACTGACACCCTCGCACCAACGCGGGTTCTGCTTCGCTTCAATGCTCGCACTTTTACCGAGCGGGCCAATAAGCCAGAAACACGCGGCGCGGCTCGTGAAGTTGCTGCGGCCAGTGGCTTTAGAGATTCCCGGCTAGCCTTCCGCACTGCCTGTTTCTGTTTCACACCTTTTAGCGCTGCCAGCTTGCGGTTAAGTTCCGCATCGCCAGTGACGGTCATGGATACATTGGGCATTATGTCACCCCGATCAATTGGACTTGCAACGCCTGCACGAATATCGCCTCGTCATCATCGACTGATCTTGATTGGTAGTCATCATCATGATCCTCGATAAACACGCCTTGTATCGTCGTATCGCCAAACGTGCCACTGAATCCGTCCGCGTACGTCTTGATTCGTTCGGCGATGTCCACCGCTTCATCCAGGTCACCGCTCACTATTTCGATGTCGAAGAACTTACGGAACGGCAAAGTACCTACAGTCTGCGTCAATGCTCGCTCTGTGTCTGAATCGGTGCCCGTACGGAAGAACACACAATACGGATAAGAGTCTTCCTGTAGCGTACGAATCTGGCCGCACTGATCTCCGAGCGACGTTAATAACGACGAATCAGCGAGAAGGAACGTCCTCAGGTTTTCAGCGGCATCAGCCATTAAACGGCCTCCCCGCATGTGAGAATGAATTCGCGGCCAATCTGATTCACGTCGTTGATGTGTCCGATGTTGAGTTGCCGCGTCCCGAATAGTAGAAAGTGCTTCGTGGTCAAGTCGAATCCCGGCGATCGCATCTTGACGAGCAGTGTCGCGTTGCTGACCACTTGGCGTGCAATCTCTAATTCACGTCCAGCGAGCGTTTCGATACTGCACGGCACCCGAGTTGCCGTTATTGTCGCAACCCCTGACCGCTGACCTCGACTGTCCTTCGTATCGCTAGGCAGCTTGATGTCGACGCGGTGCCTTAGCTTGCCGGACATCATGGGTATCCACCCGGACGGAGACGATGCACTAATGATCCGTAAGCTTGCTCGACTTCCTTTGAAGTCGTCCCGATTAGTATCGGTTCGCGGTTCTCAAACGCGTGAGCTACCAGCAACCTCACCGCATGTTTCGCCATCTGTGGCACGTTGCCAATCGTGTTGCCAGCCACATACGTCACGGTGACCGCGTTGGGAATAACTTGGGTTGTTGGCCAAGTCGCATTGTAGGCAAGGTAAATGATATCGCGTTTACTATCGACCGAATATTCTACGCTGGACCATGTTTGTTCTGCTCCGCCGCTGTCTAGATACTTGACCGATGTAACCGATGACACCGGGCCAGGAAGATCGAAATAGCTAGCACCATGCGGAAACCCATCCATAGACAGTTCGACTGTCTGCTGGACAAGCCGAGTCCTGGTATCGTACTCAACGCACTCCACAGCCGCCGCAATCAATGCCATCAACTGGGCGTCGTGATCATCCACTGATTCCGGTATCTCTAAATGCTTTTTACACTCAGCGACAGAAACGGGAATATCATACGGTGCGGTCGTCGTGCTTATCGCCCACGGTATTATCGGCACGGGGTTGCCTCTTGCGTTTTAGTTTGGCCTGTGGCGGGTCGGGGACATCACATACACCGCGGTGCAATAGCATTTCTGCTACGCACGGTTCGAGTGCTGTCACGTCTCCCACACGATAAGCCCGCCAAGGCCGTGCGAATTTCACTTGCATTTGCATCGTTTATGTCGCTGCCGTGAATAGTCCAACGATGCCACCACCCGAACCGACGTCGTGGACGTTGATGTCGTAGCGGGACACGGTGCGGACAGTGGTAACGTCTTCGTCGAACGCGTATTCTTCCGACGCGGCAACTTGGATGTCACTGCGATCACCAACGGCAACCGATGCACTGAATGCACCGAACAACGCTGCACACTTGGCCGCAGCCGATACGGGCAGATAATCAGTGAAGTTCACTGGGTAACCCATGAACGACGGCCCAGTCGAGCCAGCGATCGTCTCCGTCGTGTTGCCGCCTGCTGCGTACATGAGCTTCTGGCAAACGGTGGAGTAAGTACCACGACGCATCAGCCACGATGGCATGTGCTGAAAATACTTCGACGGCAGGTCACCAATGACCGTGTTGAAGTCCGCCAGCACGATATCTGAAAATGCCGTATTGGTGCTCGTCAACGTGGTTTTTTGATCCGCATGGATTTGGTCAAGGATTCCTTCCTCTGCCCCCCATGTCGAGGTTCCGTCGCCATTGATCAGCTCGTCGTCGCCGGCGGCCGCGATGGCTTGGCCGGCATCCATTGCCACGAAGTCCGCAACATTGAACGGGCTATCGGCAACCAATTCATTGGCAACCTTAGTCAACGTGGCACGCTTCACAACCGCCAAGGCAACATTCGCGAATACGATATCGCTAGCGGTAATCGCCGCAGCTTGTGCCGGGTAGTAAACCGTGACGCCGCTGGAACGCTTCGGGTAGTTCAACGCGTCGCCCGACATTGGCACGACTTCGCACAATTGCCGCAAGATGCCGAATTGGTCCCGGACGTCAATGATCGCTTGTGCCAACGGGGTAGGCACCAGGAAACCACCAGCGGTATCCGTCGATCCAGTCTGAGCGCCGCGGACAACCGGAACGCCGTTATCCTTGCACCACATCTTGGCAGCTTCGTCCTTGAACAACACGGCCTTCAGCCACATGCCGGACTTGTAGCAGTCTTCTTTGGCGTCGGCGCCTTTGAATGCTCGGGGCTTGTATCCGCTGGCGCGGGGGACGATGCGATCCGTCGAGGTATCCGCGATCTGCCGGCGTGGAGCGTCCACAGCCAAAGACGCCTTGACCTGCTCGAATTTATCAACCTTCGCCAGTTCGGCGTAGAGTCCTGTTTTTGTTTCGCCGTCTTCACCCAGCACTGAAAGCCAAGCGTCGAACTGACTTTGCTCTTCGGTGGTAAAGTCGCGGGTGTCAGTCTCAGCCATCTGTACGAGCGTCGACATGTTCGCTCGGAGTTCGCTGATCTGTTCACGGATTGCTTTGGTAGTCCGCATTGCATTCTCCTCTGGTTCATATGCCAAAGGCCACAACGAAAAACACGACGTGGCCCACTGGCAGAAAATGGATACTTTCCTGCTGCTTGTGGGCCACGCCGCGTCTGCAATCCGTGGAGCACTGTTACTTGGGTATGTTACCCAACTCGCTAGCCTATGGCAAGCTTTCTCTTAGCCGCTTCGCGTCGCCAGGCTGGCGCGGGTTCTGGCTCAACGGTTTCCGTCAATGCCAATGGAGTGCGGTTGTATCGTCCTGCTGGAACATGAGCAGCCACTGCCATGTTGTCGGTTACGCTGTCGGCCAATCCAAACTCAACTGCCTCGGATGCCGTCAGCCATGTTTCCGCATCGAGCATTGCCCGCAATTCCGATTCGGCGACTGTCGCCCGTTTGCCGTAGGTCGCTAGAATTTGCCCGTCGATCGTCTCTAATAGTTCGGCGGTTTCCCGTAATTGCTCCGCGTTCCCACCGGTGACCGTCCACGCCCTGTGAATCATCATAAGTGCATTGTCGGCCATCTCGATCGAATCGCCGGCCATCGCTACGATCGACGCGGCAGACGCGGCTAACCCATCCACCTTTACCGATATATTCGCAGTGTGCCTGGCAAGTAGGTTGTACATTGCGAGCCCGTCGAATACATCGCCGCCAGGGCTATTGACCCGTAACGTGATGTCCTTTGCGTCTGCCAGTTCCGCCAACTGTTTACCCATCGTTGCCGCTGATATTCCGCCAAACCAGTCCGAGCCAATTTCGTCGTAGAGGAATAGCTCATATGATCCGCCTCCGTCGTTCCTGATTTTCATTTGCTTGTGCACTGTCATTCTCCTAATAGTGACGCCGTGAATTCATCCGCCCGCTCGTGTTCCCACTGGTCCACTGATTTCGATACCGCAGCCGCGAACTCATCAGATGGCATTCCAGATAGATCGAGTAGCGCCGCGTGGCTACTATAGGCAAGTGCTACCGCTGTCAATTCGACATGGATAACTTCACCTGTCCTCGCTTCGATGGCCGCCAAGATAGGCCGTAAGTCGTTGGCCACTTTGGCGGGCCATTCCGCGTAGAACTCATCCAGCCACGCGAGGAAGTTATGCCGACCTGCAGCTGCTGCGGCCGCTGACTTTCGTACCTTAGATGCCTCAGTCCGAAATAGCCCACGGACGCGATCATGTAGCAACGCCCGGTGCGCCGCGTCCAGTGCCGTCGAGTCTAGATCGGGTTCCACCTTTGCGAATTCGGCAGCGACTGCCGACGCCACAGTGTCGCCCATTGCTTGACGCTCGGCGCCCCAATCTATCATGGACGCCATTGCTACCGGGGCCGGTTCGCTGACTGGTATAGTGGCCGCCGTTGAGCTGGACGTGTTCGGGTTCTCGAATGTATCCCCACCGTCTCGGGGCGGCATGTTCAGTTTCTTCCGTGCTTCGTTCGGACTTAGAATCGTGCTCTCGATTCCCGTCCTTAGCGTGTTCATCTGTGTCGTCATGTCGCCGCGAATCAACTCACCTACGTTGTGCTCAATATAGTGTGTGCGGTTCCGTCGTTGTAAATCAGTGAGAAGCTTACAGCCTGCTTCCTTTTCCCATTTGCACAGCCAATACCGCAGCGTATTTTGCAGGTAACTCCGCTCCTCATTCTCTAAGCTGTTGTACGACACCCGCGCGGAGCTACCCAACTTGTGGGGAGGCATCTTAAACCAGCTCGCAACCTCATCACGCTGGAATTCCCTACCGGCTAACCATTGGGCGTCGTCGTTGTTTCCGGTTAATTGCTCGATGTCTAGACCACCCGCAGCCAACGCCGGCCGATCCGGGTTCCCGCTGTGCCGCGATTCCCAGCTACTCAACAACTCGTCGGCAGATTTCTTGTCAAGAGTCCTGGGATGTTTCAACACGACACCGGGCCGAGCGTTGTTTTTGAAGTGCCGGTTGCCGTGCCGCTCCATAGTCAACCCAAGACCGAAGCTATTGCGGGCCATCGTCAGCACGCTGTACCCTTCAATCCCATTCCACCCTAGACCTTTTATGTGCAGGATGTCCTCCGCTCGAATCGTCTCCTGGTTTGGCTTACCCTTGTTTGTCTCGTAGACAAGCTGCCCCCTCGATACCACCGGCTGCGTCTCTTCGGGTAGCAATGGAATTAAACGGCGATCATTGCCACTACGATCGATCGCGGCATAGCCATTGCCGTACAACAACGCATGTGCCGTTAGTACTTCCCGTAGAGTGTTCGCCGTCATGAATTCGTTGGCGTCCTCGTTCAGCCTCCACCATGCCGGGTGCATGGTGTCCCGCTCCCTCCCGTCATCTGACTGCCGCTCGTACACCTCTAGAGGAAGACTCGCGATGTCGCCGGCCAACGTCGTTACCGCTTGCCAAACATAGGCGTAGCTAAGGGCGGTGGTTTTATTCACAACGACGCCGCTATCTCCGCTGGATCGATCCGAGAAAAACGCCTCTGGATCTCGCTGAGTTGCTGCCGCTGGCCGCCTGAACCATCCAAACATTATGCGCCCTTTCCGCTTAGTACACCGCTGGCATCGCGTGGTTTTCTGAACCGACCCGTGCTGTACCCATAATAGCAGCCACGATGCCGTCGATTTTCTTGTGATCGTCGTTCTTTGGCTTCACCGGTCGCCGGTTATTGTTCGCGTCTGTCTTAACCTGGACGTGCCCCGCTTGCCAAGATAGTATTGGATTACCATTGTGGCACATTGTCCCGGCGATCACACGACGCTCGTACTCCGCACAAGCTGGCCCGAAGTGCATTATCGTTTGTGGGAATTCAACCGAATCAATACCGAGCGAAGTATCAACCCGCGTCGCTAGATCCCTGGCGTACATCGGATCGAATACCAATTCCTGTACGTCAAACAACTCGTTGGCTCGTGCAATGTCCGCTTCGATGTACGCATAGTCAACCACGTCGCCGGGTGTCAGCGTCAGCCATCCCTGCTCTGCCCAGTCGAGGTAGTTCACACGGTGGCTTTCCTGATTCGCCTGATACTCTGGCAAGTAGAACCAAGGCAACTGCCACACCTCGTCGCCCTGCTCGAACATTAAAACCAGTGCTGACATGTCCCGAGTCTTCGATAGATCCAGCGAAGCAACACATGGCTGGCCACGCAGTAATTCCATTGTGTAGTCTCGGCGGCATCGTTCCCAATCGCTCGACCTGATCCAGGGGCTAGCCGTCTTCTGCCACATGTTCAATCGGTACATCTTGAAATCGGCCAGAGCGGTAATGCTGCGGCTACTCTTCCGGTAGTCCGCCAGGTACTCCGCCTCCTTAATCGTGTGCCCCCATGCCGGGTTAGCCAGCTTGCCATACTTCACCGGGTCACTCGCCATCTCTGCATCGGTAAGCGTTTCCGGTGCCGCGTACTCTGCGAACATGTGCCGGCTGTCGGTGATGTGTCCCGAGTTCACCTGCTCGCCATAGTCCCGTCGTTCTTTGCCATAGCAGTCGGGATCATTCCCCGCGGTACTCGTGGTCAATACGATCGGTTCGTCCCGGCTGATTCCACATCGATCGACGCGATTCATAAACGCCCGATCCACAACGTGAGTCTCATCAACGAGCAACGAACCGTTCAAGCCTTCCTTGCTCTTTTGGCTTCGGGTGTCGCCGCTGCTAATCGGTTTCAGAATCGACTTTGTTGGTGTGTGCGTGATCTGGCAAAGGTTCTTGTTCAGCCTGCACTCGCTGCTTAATTCGTGGCTGGCGTCCATCATCTCAACCGCATGTTTTCCAGCAATATCCCGAGCTTGCCCGCCATCCTTCGCGCCAAAATAAACCTTCTGGCCAGGCTCACCGTCCCCGCACAGTAGATACAGACCAAGTGCCGCTAACGTCGGGCTCTTTTTGTTCTTCTTTGGCACCCACCAGGAAATGTCAATGAACCGTCTAACCGGCCGATCTAATTCCTGGCTGTGCGACTGCCAACCAAACGCTCTCGCGATCGCGTCTAACTGCCAATCGGTAGCTGCACCATCCCGCACATACTCGGCGTGGGCCTGCAATCGCTGTTGGTATTCGTCCAGTGCTACGTCGAACGGTGCCCGATCTGGCATCCAATCGTGATCGTGTGTACCACGCAACCACAACCGCTCGCCCGCGTGGCTCCCCTCGTATAGTGTGCAGTAGTATTCAACCCACCACACTACATAGGCCGCCGCCTGTGGATCGAACCAACAGCCATCACGGGCCGCTCGCTCATCCGCTGCATTGCGAATCCATAGTGTGGTTGTCGCGTCCAATACCTGTCCCCCTTATCCCCGTTTCCTGGAACTCACTTTGCTTGGATGGTCTGTCTTTGCGGCAACCGGCAGCCCTGCCCGATCACTGGGTGAGAAACCAAACCGGGCATTCAGTCTCATTATCTTGTCGAAAGCTCGGTCTCGCTGCTTCACCGTTGGCCGTTCTGATTCCAATCCACTGGTTGCTGAGACTTGCACATAGCCATTCTCGTCGAGATCCTTCTGACAGCGGGCAAATTCCTCCCATTGCAACCCGTACGATTCAAGGTTGTCCAGTTCGGCGGCTGTCAGGATACCCATCTGCAACATGTTTTTTGCCGCATTCAGATATCGCATTCTTCCCTCGACTCCGAGGCATTCTGGCGGTTCCGGGATTTCACCAAGGAACTCAGCGGCTGGTTCGTCGGCAATATCGCCGTGTAGGTCTGGCCGGTAGGTGCCATTTGCCACCTTTAGTCCAGTGGGTTCGCGTCTTGGTCCTGGTTTCATTTGAATTCGCTCTAACCATACAGAAAAAACGACACAC
>CAZHDS010000083.1:0-13401 GCA_964531495.1 uncultured Ignavibacteriales bacterium | reverse complement strand
CCGCCACCATGAACAAGATCAACTCCAGCAAGAAGTAAATCGTGATGGGCAGAGTCATTGCCAAGGCCAACAAATAGCATTGGGCAGCTGCGGATATCACTATCCCGCCAGCCAGGAACAGGAATCTCTTCTTCGTGCTTATCTGGGGCATGATGAAGGCGGACACCGCGCCCAGTGCGAACATTATCACCATGTAGATAGGTGAGCGGGAAGTAGCTACTTTCAGCACTCCGTCATTGATTATATTCTCGATGGCGCAGGCGCGAGCGATCAGCCGTGGCGTTTCTGGGCTCAGCGGGGTCCAGAAGGTATCATCCAGGTCCTCTGTCTCGACCCCGATAACAATCATTCGGCCCTTCAAACGTTCGTAGTCAAAATTGTCCCCAAGGATGGCACCGGCCGAGAATATTTCAAAAGACTCGGCCTGATAGTAGCGGACATACATTTCGGTTGATCGATCAACCGGAATGGTGCGTTGGGTACCAATTCGGACCTCGTCCCGTTCAATGACAGTAATCTGCTGCGGTGGAACCTTGAAATAGACCGAAGCTGCCATCAGCGAAACCGAGGGATAGTAATATCCCAGGTAGTTCATTGCCAGGGGCTCGTGCCGCAGAATTCGGTCATCGTCTGGCTGGGTGTAGCTGAAGCCAAGGTGCGGATCGTCGGCGATCAACTTGTCGGCGGGCAGGAATACTTTGCGCGTCAGCAGGCTCGAGGATTCATCCATGAGGCCCAACGGATTGTCTATGCCAAGCGATTGCTTGAACAGGTGCTTGGGCATGGCCGTGTTCTTCGATCGGAACGTCGCCAGGGCTATGTCATAGGGCAGGATGACGTTGTCGATCCACTTCATCTGACCTGCCAGTATAGACGTGTAGCCGGCTGAATCCTGGGCTGCATCCTCGCTGAGATCCACATCCAGAACGATAGCCTTGGGCTCGCCGCTTGCCGTCGCCGCCAATAGGTCTGCAATTCTGTCGCGGCTCCAGGGCCAGGCGCCAAACTCATCCTGAGCCGCCTTATCGACGGTGATCAAGGCTATGTTGGGGCGCGTCTCGTCTGGAGAAGTCAGGTTTACCAGACCATCGTTGATACTCTGTTGCAAATCGGCCAAAGGTCCGAAGTCGTTGATGTACAACACTACGACCAGGATCGAGATCAACAGGTAGAGTACATAGGGCGAGTATTTGTTCATTAAATCTCTCTCTATACGCCTGAGGCTAGTCGTGCGGCTAGAACCTCGGGAAGGCTCGCTGCCAGCATCTTGGACTGGGCCGATTCAATATCATAGTCAACGCGGTGATACTCGATTTCGGGCTCTTCGTCATCGTAAATGACATAGCAGGCGCGGGGATCGTTGTCGCGGGGCTGCCCAACAGAACCAATATTGACCAAGTACCGGTTTTCGAAGTCTGGTATGAAGGAATGGCCTACCTTGGAACGAGGCGGACCTGACGGACATTCCAAAACGATCGATGGAATGTGCGAATGACCGTGGAAGACCATGCCGGCCGGCGTTGCGGCAAAGGCCTTTTCAGCGTCAGAGATAGAGAATATGTAGTGCCAGTCACCCGGTTCATAGGGAGAGGCATGGACCATCGTGGCCTTCTCGATCGTCCGCTGTAGCTCGAAGCCTGAGATGTAATCGAGGTCAGAATCGGAGAGGGAATTGCGGGTCCAATCAGTCGCGGCTCGGGCGGCGCTGTTGTACTGCTCGGTCGATTGTGTACCGAGAACGGCCGCTTCGTGATTGCCCATCAGCGTTATGTTGCAGGCACTGCGAACCAGTTCCAGGCAGAGTCCCGGGTCGGCCCCATAGCCGATGACGTCGCCAAGGCTGGCGATCTGATCTACAGAACATTTCTCAACATCTTGCAGAACGGCCGTCAAGGCTTCCAGGTTGGCATGGATATCGGAAAGCAGCGCGATTCTCATCTAAGCTTTGCCCTGAACATATTTGAAAGTGGTTTTGCCAACGGTGAGGATATCGCCATTGCGGAGAATCGCCCTGGAAGTCACTTCGCCATTGAGTCTTGTTTTGCCCTCTTTGCCAAGGTTGACCACGAAATAGTCTTCGCCTTCCCGGGCGATCTTGGCCTGAATCCCTGACAGCCAGAAACCCTTGGCACGCACATGCACGAACTTGGCCTTGCCGATTGTTGTGACCTCACGATCCAGCGAAAACTCTGAAATGTCAGAATTTTCAACGCCGATCAGTATCGAGCAACCATGCTTCTTGACCAATTGGCGGTCCTGTCGGTCACCTTCCAGCAGCTCTTTCTGCTGCTTCGTATTGAGCACCATAGTGCCATCGAAATTGGCATGGTCATCCTTGCGGGCAGTCGCGTCACAGTGATATTCCAAGGAGTACTTGCCGATCGTGATCGTATCATTGTCGCTAAGCATCTCTTCCTGAATCCTGCGCTTGTTCACGAAGGTTCCATTGAGCGACTCGTTGTCAATCACAACAGCGGCATTTTCGCTGAATTCTATGATTGCGTGCCGGCGCGAAATGCCCCGGTTCTCGAGCATGATGTCAATGTCATTGGTGCGACCGATCGAGAGCCGTCGCTTTTCGGTCACTATTCTTTCAATGACCTTGTCCTCGTACTTGACGATGATTTCCGGCATGGACAATCCCTTTCAAGTCACTGCGAGAATCCTGAGAAGGCCTCTGGCAGCTTCTAACTATTTGTTCTGCCACGCGCATCCGTGCGACAGGCTGCTTGAAGTTCCGCTATTACACAACTATATTGTCGGCATGAAGATCGGAAATCTAAACCTGTCTGGTCGGGTTCTTTGCGCCCCCCTGGCCGGCGTGTCAAATCGCCCTTTTCGAGTATTGGCGCGGCGAAACCGGGCAGCCATGGTTTTCACGGAAATGGTTTCGTCGGAGGGGATTATACGCGACCAGGCCCGGACTTTGTCCTTTATGGAATTTGGCCCGGACGAACAGCCGATCGGGATCCAGTTGTTTGGAGCCAATCCTGAGGCGATGCAGCGGGCTGCCGAGATAACAGTGCGAGATTTCAAGCCTGATCTCGTGGATATCAACTTCGGCTGCCCGGTTCGCAAAGTCGTGAACAAGAACGGCGGCGCTGCGGCTCTTCGGGATCTGGGACTCGCCCGGGAGATTATGGCCGCCGTAGTGGCCGGAGCAGGCGATACGCCCGTATCTATCAAGATGCGCACGGGCTGGGACGAGCGGCATCCTGTTTTCCTGGAGGTTGGACCGATGGCGGAAGAGTGTGGCGTGGCGGCCATTACTCTCCATGCTCGCAGCCGCTCAAAGGGTTTCTCCGGTGAAGCCGATTGGTCCGCGATTACCCAGCTCAAGAAGGTCGTGAGCATTCCGGTCATCGGCAATGGGGATCTGCGGACTCCCGAAGATGCCCGTAATATGATAGACCAGACTGGCTGCGACGCCGTCATGGTCGGGCGAGCCATAATGGGCAATCCGCTGCTATTGGCTCAGATGGACCATTTCGTGGAAACTGGTGAGAAACTGCCGGAGCCGGGTCCAAGGGAACGACTCGACACGGCCAGCCAGCATGCTCAACTGATGATCGAGTCCCACGGCGAACTTCGTGGGGCCATTAAGATGAGGAAATTCCTCGCCTGGTATGTCAGAGGAATGCCGGGGGCCGCTGGCTTGCGCCCGAGGCTCATGCAGGTGTCGACGATGGCTGATATCGAGTCCGTTTTGCGTGAGTATCTCGCCGTGATCGAGGCCGACGGCTGCTGATTGCGGGGCGGAGTCCTTCTCTCAACAGGGATACAGATTTGGGTTGCCAGCCCCCGGGACCCCGCCTATATTGCAGACCAAATCACGATGCAAAATCGCTCATTCGGATAAGGTCTTTGTATGAAAACATTGGTGATCGCCCTTCAGAAGGATGGCAAGATACTGCCCGGCTCATTCGAACTCATCGAGGCTGCCAAAGGACTTGGCGGCGAAATCACAACTCTGCTTCCGGCCGACAACGCTGAAGCGCTGGCGAGCGAGCTGGCCTCCCGGGGTGGGGGGCAGGTGCTGGCCGTTAGTCACGATAGCCTCAAGGCTTTCAATGACGATATCTACGGCAAAGTCTGTTCTGAGATTATCTTCAAGATAGCGCCTGATGTCGTTCTCGTCGCCGCCAACGCCTACGGTAAGGCTCTGGCTGGTCGTTTGGCGGCGAAGCATGGTGGACAGATGGCCTCCGATGCTATCGGCTTGACGGTCGATGGCGGCAAGGTTGTCGCAACCCGCCCGAGTTTCGGTGGCTCAGTCATCTCCGACGTGGTTGCCAAGGGCGACGCCCCATTTGTCATTACTGTGAGAGGAAAGATTTTCGCCGAATCCACTGAAGGCACGGGCGAAGTGAAAGCCGAATCTGTCGAAGCGGCCTGCTTTGAGTCAAAAATGGATGTCAAAGAAGTCAAAGTAACCTCGGGCGGGGCGGTGAGCCTCAATGATGCCGACATTATCGTGTCAGCTGGCCGCGGATTGAAAGCGGAAGAGAACATCCCGCTGGTACAGGCCATGGCTGATGCCCTCGGGGCGGCTGTCGGAGCCTCCAGAGCGATTGTGGATGCCGGTTGGGTGCCGTACTCCACGCAGGTGGGCCAGACCGGAAAGACCGTCAATCCCAAGCTGTACTTCGCGATTGGAATCTCCGGTGCTATTCAGCATCTAGTGGGCATGCGTTCTTCACAGACAATCGTGGCTGTGAACAAGGACAAAGACGCCCCCATATTCAATGTGGCCAATTATGGCATCTTGGGAGACGCCCTCGAGATCGTTCCGGCCCTGACGGCCCGCTTCAAGGCTGCCCTCGGTTAGCCGAAGAAGGCCAGGACTGGCCCTGAGATAGTCCGCTATCACAAATGCAAAACGCCCCGCTGCTCAGGCAACGGGGCGTTTTTTTGGGCTTTCTGCGTGATGTCTATTCTGGTACGACGACTGTCTTTTCCAGTGATTGGTGACCGCACTGGTTGGTTACGGTAAGCACCACTCGATAGGTTCCCGGACCAGGCACATCCAGGGTCGGCGAAGTAGGAAACAGTGGATTGGAATAGGTACGTAAAACGATGTTGTCAGCGTCGAAAAGCTGCCAAAACCAGGTTACTGCATTGACGGACGAGTCTGTTATCTTGAGGAACAAACCCGACGTCGGAGGCAAGACCTCAAAATCAGGCACTGGCAGACCGTCAAGCACCGTTATCGTATCCCTGACACTCTGGGAATGGGTGGAGTCGGCGTCAAAGACGGTCTGCGTTACCTCGAATTGCCCAGCTGTATCGTATGCATGGGTCGGGTTCTGATCAGTGCTTTCGGTGCTGTCGCTGTCACCGAAAGTCCATCGATAGTAGACCACATCGCACTTCGAAGTATCCGTGAACTGCACCACTGAATCGGGGCAGACGATTCTGTTGTCTACGTCGAATCCAGCCGTGACAGATATGACGTTCACTAACTCGTCCTCGTTAAGTGGCAGGGAGTCTTTGACGATGCCGCCGACCGATACCTCCAGCGAAGGTCTGTAGTGCTTAACGACAGTATAGGTGTGTGTCACAGTATTGACAACGGTGGTGTCGACTGCGCCGTCATCGAAGTACCAGTACCATTCATCGATCGGACAGGGTGACTCGTTGACAAAAGTGACGGTCATGGGATTGCAGCCTTCTATGACACCATCCTCTACTGTGAACCTCGCCGAAGGGCCAGTGATTTCGATACTTTGGGTATCAGCCTGCGAACCGTAGTCGTTGGTAACAATGTGCTCGACCACGAATGCTCCGGTGTCAGAGAAACTGTACAGCGGGTTGACCTCTGTGGAAGCTGTGTCATCGCCAAAGATCCATTGGTGGCTATCAGCCCCACAACCGTCGGTGTCCGATACGAAGGTGATTTCGGCGTCGACGCAGTATTCGTCGGTTGTGATGGTGAAACCCGGATCCGGTCCCAAGGATTGGATCAGCGAGCTATACCTCTTGTCGTCTCGACCCCAGGCACCCCTGAGCTGTAAGGTGACATCGAAGACATCGGCTGTGTCGTACGTGTGGATTACTGCGTCGTAAAAAGCACCACCATCGGTCTGCAGTGTACTGTCACCATCAGCAAAGTACCAGACGACAGTGCTATCGGTTTGGATCGTACTATCGCCATCACCAAAGTACCATGCAACCGTGTCAACATTGGCGAGGTCGATAGATCGGTTATAAAGTGAGCAAACGAACGGTGCACAGCCTCTGTCGGCCACCCAGCTGAATGAGGCCGAGGGGTGGAAAATGCGAATCGCCTTTGATTTCACAAAAGTGTTGCTGCCCAGGTCGGATGTGACCGTGAGCGTGACATCGTACTCTCCCGGATACTTGTACTCGTAGGTGGGGTTCTGTAGCGAGGAGGTGTCATCCACGATGGCCGTGTCGCTGGCAGTGACGCCGAAATCCCATACCCAGGAGGTGATACTGCTGCCGCTCACGGATTCATCGGTGAATTGGACCAAGTGAGGAGAGAATCCAAAAGGCCGGTTGACTGAGAAAGCTGCCTGTGGTCCCTGAGCCAAGATGTACTTGGTTGCTTTGTAGACCATCTCTGGGCGATATGGATCCATCAGGGTCAGTGTCACCGAAAACAGTCCGGGGGTCTCGAACACATGACGGATAGGGTTATAATTGGTTATGATGGTACCGTCGCCGAAGTCCCATTGCCAGGATGTTAGCGGCCCTACACATTCCGAAGCGTCACTGAACAAGACATCAAGCGGTGCGAAGCCAACGATGGTATCGAGGTCCGCGCTATTGTAGACGTGGGCGATGCTATCTACACTGATCGCAGCCTGCGGACCCAGAACTGTAATGGGGACGGGATAGGCCGTCAGGTGACTAGCGTTGCCATCCGTCACCTCAAGACTCACGGTATAGACGCCTGGAAGCTCGAAGACATGAACCGGGTTGGGGGCTGAGTCCTGGCAGGTAGTATCGTCGCTGTTGTAGTACCAGCACCAATCGGCTATGCCCACCATAGAACTGGAGTTGTCATAGAAATAAACGCTGTCGCCGTTGCAGATGACGGTGTCAGAGACGCTGAAGTCGGCTCGCGGTGGTTTGCTCGCAAATGTCTCCAAGGACGTGCTAACCAACTCATAAATGTAGGGCGGGTTATGTACGCCCTGTGAGCCATCCATGCGATAGAACAGATAGTTGTATAGAATTTGGGACATCTCGCCGTCCAAATCCTCATCAATATTGAAGCGCCGTCCGGTCGGATCGTCCGGATCAAGAATGCCCCACGTCTTGAGAAGAACCTCAAGGCTGTCGCCGTAGATTATCAACGAGTCATGCTCTCCAGTGTAGTAGGAGTGCAGCGAGTCCAGGCTTTTGCCTCCGGTATGACATCCGGATCCATCGCAATTGAGGTAGAATTCTTCGCCGTTGTCCGGATCGGAAAGACGGAAGGTGTGTTGCCCGAATTCGTATCTCTGACCGGTTCCGTAGTGGCAGCCAATGCAGCCATCCTTGACGGCCGCGTGAGGATTGCTGAGGTCGGGGGTGTCATCAGCAAGATAGCCTGAGGTCCCCCTGAAAGCGTCAGCCTGGGGTGAAAAGTGAGGGCCCCATAAGGGGTCGATCGCTCTGTTGCCGGAAGTCTGGGGGGCGATGTCGGTCGCTTGGTGACAGATGGCACACATATTCGACTTACCGGCGTTGTATACAACGCTACCCTCCAGGAAGGTCACAATTGGAAGAGAGTCGCTGCCGACGCCGCGAAGGCCCTTGTCATCCCACGTCCCATAAGGTCCCGTGTGGGGCGTATGGCATGTGTAGCAAACCATTGAGTTGGCCGAGGTATAGCTGGTCGCGGCGCTGGCGCCATTGTCAACCCAATCAACAAAGCCTTCGTGGGTATGGCATCGGGGTCCGCAGTCGGTGGCGTTCTTTAACGTACCATTCAGGTCAACATCGCGATCCAACAGCCGGTCCGAAGAGTGCGCCGAGTTTGGCCACTGTCTGCTTGGCCTGAGGATGCGGATGTCGTCGTCGTCATGGCAATCAGTGCATTTGGCGCCCAATGTGCTGTCCACCTGGATAATCGTATAGCTCTCGGTTATGAGCTCGTCACAACCCGGAATCGTAAGGATAGCGACCAGCAAGACGGCCACCAGAAAGGGCAAGAACTTCTTGATACTCATTGGTTTGACTTCCATGCAACGGGCCTTGATCAG
Organism: uncultured Ignavibacteriales bacterium; assembly: GCA_964531495.1. Taxonomy (GTDB): domain Bacteria; phylum Zixibacteria; class MSB-5A5; order GN15; family FEB-12; genus DAOSXA01. The sequence goes on along the minus strand of CAZHDS010000083.1, from coordinate 5,188 downwards.
TCACGTTATATAAGGCGCCCACCGGGGGGTGTCAATTGTTAATTCTTCTACCATCCGTCCTCGAACTGGTTCCTGAGTGGCTTTGCTACGCGCGGCAGTCAAGTTGGGGCCCGATATCGTCGAATAAGAGAAAAAAGATAATCGAAGCTTGTTTCAAGGGAGATACTATGTCCATAGCACTTGAAATTCTTGAGTGGACCGATCCCACCGGCGAAGAGATGATTCATCGGATCCCGCAGGAGGGCTCAACCGACATCAAGATGGGCGCGCAATTGATCGTGCGTGATTCGCAGATGGCCATCTTCTTCAACAATGGTCACGCGGCGGATTCATTCACCACCGGTCGACATACGCTTTCGACCCTCAACCTGCCGATCATCACGCGGCTTCTTGCCCTTCCTTTTGGGTTCAAGTCACCCATCCGCTCAGAAGTCTATTTTGTCAACCGGAAGGTTTTCACCGATCTCAAATGGGGCACGAAACATCCGGTGACTTTCCGCGACAACAAGCTCGGCCTGATCCGGCTGCGAGGACATGGGGCGTTTACGTTCAAGATCGATAATCCGACTCTGTTCTTGAATACTATAGTTGGCCGTCAATCGGGGTATACCACGGCCGATATTCAGTCGTACCTGCGGGACGTCATCATCGCCCGGCTCAATGACTTGCTCGGTGAGAATCTGGAATCTATTCTTGATCTGCCAGCCATCTATACCGAGCTCGCCGAGCAGTTCAAGCAGATAGTAATGACCGAGTTCGCCAAGTATGGTTTGGAGTTGGTCGACTTCTATATTTCATCTATCACGCCGCCGGATGAAGTGAGCAAGATGATAGATCAGCGTTCGGGCATGGAAGCTGTCGGCGACCTTGATAAGTTTCTGAAGTTCGAGATGGCCAAGGGACTGGGCGTGCCAGGTGGCGCGGCCGCCGGTGGCTCGGCCATGGGTATGGCGGCCGGTGTTGGCCTGATGATTCCCGGCATGATGTCCCGCGTCTTCACACCCGAGCAGACCGAGCTCACGCGTGAATCGGTGGCGACCGTGGCCTGTCCCAAGTGTCATACTGAAACGCCCGAGCAATCGCGCTATTGCTATCGCTGCGGCAACCAGATGATCGCCCAAAATGTGTGCCCGAGCTGCAATGAGCCGCTGCCCTCAGAGGCCAGCTTCTGCATGCATTGTGGCAAAAAACTCGATGCCAAGTGCCATTGTCCGCACTGCTCCGAGGAGACTGTTCCTGGATCCAAGTTCTGTGGATCATGTGGCAAGTCGATCGAGGGTGATGAAGCTGAATAGAGGCACCGACAAGAACCGATCTGGCTTCTTCATTGGTGTCGGTTGCCCCGGCTGCGGGGGGGAGCTGGCCTTGGAGCAGGACTTTTTTGTCCTGGAGTGTACCCACTGTGGCTCCGTGCTTAGGGTGACCATGCCGGAAACGCCGCCAGCCTTCCTGGCTCCGGCCCGGATGGATGAACGGCAGGCCCGGGTGCGCATCGACCGGCATTTGAAGGAACTCCGTCAGCCCCTGACTCGCAATGGTTTGCACTTCAAGCGGCTGTACTATCCCTACTGGAAGGTCGATGCGATCATGCTCAAGGTGCGCAATCACATCGAGAAGCGTACCTACGTCAATATCACTAGCGAGGGGACTAATGAGTCGACGGTGGAAAACCCGAAGACTGATATCAACCTCTCACCGTACATGACGACCATTCCGGCTGGGGCCAATCAGGAAGGCATCCCATCCACAATCGGTCTGCGGGCTCAGTACTTGCGGCTTCTTCCATACTCTCGTGAGAATACGCAGGATGATTTCGACTCGGTCTCGATAGTGAGGGGATGGACCGAGGTCCGGGAGGATCTGGTCCGTCGGGCCGGAGCGATAGGCAGTGTCGATACGGCAGATTTTGGTCGCAACCAGACCGAGCTCTTCCGGCCGAAGGCAGCTCTGGTCTACTTTCCGTACTTGATCGCTGAAACATATCACGGCGGTGATTACCGGCGGTTCGTCGTGGATGGCATTTCCGGTCGGGTTGTCAACCATGCCGAAGAATGGTCGATTGGCGAGATCGACACGGCTGCTGAATTGCCGACTATTGAGTTCGGCCAGTTGCAGGTCGGTTTTCACCGTTGTTCGGAATGTGGGATTGACTTGCCGCCGACTCAGTCCTACGTCTATGTCTGCGCCAACTGCGAGCAAACAAACCTGCTCGGAGGGATCGAACAATCGGTCGCCAGCCTTGAGATGGCGGCTGACTCCGACGATTCGGATGGTCCGTACTTTCCGTTTTGGGCCTTCGCCATACCACCTCGGCTGCAGCCTCGCCTCAAGCGGCTTTTCGGAGGCCTTCACGACTCTGATCAACTGGTGATTCCCGCGTTCAGGACAACCGCCTTTGATGGCCTTTATCGCCTGACCAAAAGAGTTTCAGCCGCCTTGCCCAATGTGGCCACCGTGCCCCTGACCGGCTTCAAGGACCAGCTAAGGCCGGCCAGCCTGCATCCTGAGGAGGCCCGGCTACTGGCCGACGTGATTGTCAGGAGGGCGGAGCTGGACCACCAGTCCAGCCAGGATGCGGACGACATTGATTTCCATCAAGTCACCTGTCGATTGATATATCTGCCTTTCCGTGCAGAGACCTACTTCTACGTTGACTCCCTCATGCACTCGGTGACATTCGAGAAAAAGCTCATCGACTAGCCCTCTGGAACCTTCCTATCTCCGTGGCGTAAAAAGCGATAAACGCCCCCAGGGCGCTTCGCGAATTGGCTTGCCTCTGGTGGCCTGTTTCGCTATGTTCGCCCGGTATGATAGAGACACCGTGGTCAACCTTGAGCACTACCCTTGTCGGTATTAAGCTATCATGCAGACTGTCGGAAACTGTTGCTACCAAATAACCTTCGTCTGGAGTGTAGCGTGAAACGAGATGTCTCCGTATTGAGCTTGATTCTGCTCCTGATGGCTTTCTTGTTACCGCCGGTCACTTCGGCGCAAACGGTGCTTCCCAAATCATTCGCTGCTCCAGATAGCGGCTATTCCTCGAATTCGGCCATCGACATTCAATTGCATGATGGTGGCGTGTGGCTGGCGACTGACGAGGGGTTGAGTGTCACGCGTGATCAGGGTCAGACCTGGCAGCGCTATGGAAGCAACACTGGCTTGATAAGTGAAATCGTTTCCGCCATGTACTCCGATGGCCATCGACTGTGGACCGCGACTTCGCATTCTCAACTATACGATAACGCCCGTTACGCATATTCTGACGGTCTGTCGTACTCAGACGACAATGGCCTGAGCTGGACTTGGGTTGATCTGGCCGGCTTGCACGATCTCAAATTCATCAACGGGCCTTACACTACTATCTACGATCTGACCGGCTACGTCGATGAATCACTCGATGCTGATTGGGTCTTCCTGGCCTCATGGGCTGGGGGCTTCGTGGCGTCGCGTGACGGTGGTGCAACCTGGCGCCGTATCTTTCCCTCGACGGCCGACTCGGTACAGTTCTATAGCGGCAGTTCGTTATCGGAACGCAACAAGGGTTTCTCCTGCGCGGCCGACAGCAGTCGGCCGGATTCTCTGTTCCTCTGGGCCGGAACATCCGGGGGCATTTTTCAGTACGTCTTTGCCGGTCCTCGGAATAAGGCCGCCTCGCCATACATAAATGATATCGAATTCTGTGACGATTGCGTCGACTCCAGCTTTGTGTTCTACGCCGGAAAGACCAGCTTCACGCGCGGCCTGACCACAGGCAGACCATACATCAGCCGTTTCGATGATGATGGCATGCCGGCCTCGGCCGTGTCAGCCCTGACTTACTTTCGAGGACGACTTCTGGTCGGGACCATCAACCCCTCATCGGGGCGCTTGACTGGTCTGGCCTATTCCGATGATCAAGGTGACAGCTTCTCCGAGCTGGGTCTGTCCGTGCCTTTTGCGGCGGGTGGTGATGATCAGATCATCGATTTTGCATCGATTGGTGAACGGCTCTACATGGCCGCCGAGGGCCACGGGCTCTACGCATCAAGCGACAGCGGCCTGGTCTGGGAACAAATCCTGGTTGACTCCTCGGCTACTGCGAGCCTTCGCAATACCGCCAACGGCCTCGCTTCTATAGGCGATACGCTTTTGGTCGGGACGGACACCGGCCTGGCATCGCTCTATCTGAGTGCGTTGGGAAACATCGATTCGTTGGATTTCTATAGTTTCGGCGAGTTTGACTCCAGCGCCGCTTATGTTGGCTCCACGACCATTCGGCGCGTCCGAGTGCAGGAGTTCGCCGACAGCACCGGTCTCGTCGATTCTGTCGTCTACTGGACCGTCAATGAACCTCTCACGGATGATGGCGTCCGGATGGTTGGGCGGCGGAACGCCGATAGTACCACCTGGGTCCATCTGCAATGGCGAGTCAGAGTGTACGATATCGGGTTCCTTGGTGATACTGCTATCTCCATGAGCGAGTCCGGAACCTGGTACTCATCTGACGGTACCAACCCCTCGCATGCCTTTCCGATTGAGCAGTACTATAGCGGCGAACCGGTCGACTCTCTGGGTAATGACATCGTCACGAGCATGGCCGTCAAGGGCGACACTGTCATCTTTGGTTCCAACAATGGCCACGCCATTTCCACCGATCGTGGCCAGAAATTTACTATTCACCGCGTTAACACCGACCCCATGATTCCTGATCTGGTCATCGGCTACACGGCTGCTCAGGATCTCTGGCAAGGCCTTACTGGTGATTTCATCCCGGCGTTGGCCTTGCAGACCGTTGGTGTCGGCCTGCCTGATCGACTGTGGGTCTCCAATCGCAGTACGACTGAATGGCCGAACGTAAATGCCATCTCTGTCGGCGAGAGCGTTCCCGTGGACGCTGATGGCGACGAGATTATCCCCGGTGGCATTGCCGATCACTACGAATGGCAATGGGAGTACGCCAACGCCACTACCTTCGCCTGGAATTTCGCGTTCTACGACAGCATTGCCTTCGCGGCCACCGACAGCGGGCTGTTAGTCTTTGAGCCCAATCCCGAGGGCGGTTGGGTCGAGACCAGGATTCCTCTGCAGGACAGCCTTGGCGGACCGCTGGTTCTGGAGGGGGCGCCCGTTTACGGTGTCGCCGTAGAACCGCCCTACCTTTGGGTAGCGACGTCCGACCGCACGGTACGAATCGATCTGGATGACTACG
>CAZHDS010000082.1:0-13445 GCA_964531495.1 uncultured Ignavibacteriales bacterium | reverse complement strand
CCTTGCGGTTGCTCTACGGCCGATTGCACGCTGGCGTCATGGCGTCATCCCAGCATGGTGAGAAGGGGCCTTCCTGGAACATGTACGAAACCAAGAAGATGAGGTCGGCAATGTCAGGTAGAGGATAGCCGTCACAGTTGATATCAGTCTACGGCAAAATCCCAAAAATGTCGCATTGCTCGGGACTGTCGTTGCATGCGGCGTCGCAGGGCCCGCTAAACATGAAGCTTACCAAGTAAATGAGGTCGGCGATGTCAGGGAAGCCGCCATTCGCGCCGTCGTGGTTGATGTCACCAACATAACGGCAACAACTCTCACAGGAGTCACCGACGCCGTCCTCGTCGCTATCTTCTTGGTCCGGATTGAAATCCGTCGGGCAGTTGTCTACGCTGTCGGCAATCCCGTCACCGTCAATGTCTTGGGCCATGGCATTGCCCATCAGCGCTACCCAGACACATACGGCCACAATCAGAATTAGACGCATCCAAATCCTCCTATGGTCGGTTGCAGGCGGGTGTTTGTCCATCATCCCAGCAGGGTGATACCGCGTTCGTGCAGAACATGTATTCCACCATCCACACCAAATCGGCAATATCCGGCTGGTCCTTGCCATCGCAATTCCAGTCAGCCTCGGGGAGAATAGCGTAGTCGTGGTGGCAATTGACGCCTTCGTTGCACATGGACTCGCATGACCCGTTCTGGAACATGAATGTCACCAGGTAGATCAGATCGGCAATGTCAGGTTGCCCGCTACCTGGATCGCCGTCCACACCGCTGTGATTGATGTCACCCACGTAGCGACAGCAGGTCACGCACACATCACCGACACCGTCACCGTCCAAATCCTCTTGATCCGGATTGTAGACTCGAGCACAGTTGTCCAGTGCGCAGGTGTTCAATGGGAATCCGGGATCCCCAAACCCATCACCATCGGTGTCAGTGCACTCATCACACAAGTCACCGACTCCATCAGCGTCAAAATCGCCCTGACCATGATTAGCCGTGGTCAGGCAATTGTCACAATCATCCCCGACGCCATCACTATCCATGTCATCCTGATCCGGATTGAAGAAATCAGGACAGTTGTCCAGAGCGCACGTGTTGGCCGGGAAGTACGGATTGCCGTAGCCATCCTCATCGGTGTCGGTGCAGTCATCGCAGACATCCCCAACTCCGTCGTTGTCGGCGTCCCATTGATTGGCATTGGCCATTGACGGGCAATTGTCGCAGGCGTCACCAACATCGTCATTGTCGGAATTAATCTGATCCTGATTGTCAACAAGAGGACAATTGTCACAGGCATCACCGTGTTCGTCAGTGTCGGAATTCGCTTGATCAGGATTGGACAGCCCGAGGCAGTTGTCGATACTGTCCGGGACGCCATCCAGGTCAAAATCAGTGATGTTTTCGCCACCAACGAACTCGACCACCGCCCAGAATCGGTGAAGCGGGTTGACCGTGTTGTCCAGCGAGGCGGGGTTCCATTCCCCGGAACTACCATGGGACCCGGCATTGGGACCCCACATCAGCACGGCGTTCTCGATCCCCAGATGGCTCGGAACCGGCTCGCCAGGCGTCCAATTGGTGTATGACCACGCTTCGCCGGTGATCCAGACCCAGTCGTCGTAGTCAGCGTCAAAGGCGCCCAGCCAGAGACCGTCCAGAATACTCGTATTCGAGATGTCATTGATCACGTTGTCCCGGATGAATGAATTCTCTTCAGCTGAAGTCACCGTAGCTAGATAGCCAGGGTTATTCTCCATGATCAATGACGCAACGGTATCGCGAGCTTCCACCCAGTACAACTGACTCGGTAGTATGCCGTAGATATGTCCGTTACCGCCCTCGGCTTCGGTCCAGCGAGCAGCATTGATAAGCTCTGTCGCAGATACGCCTGGCACGATCAGGAAGACCATCGCCGCATAGAGAAACCATTTACTTGAACACATTGCAAGCCTCCGGTTGGTTGATACTGACAGAGATGTCAGCTCAGAAGCACATCGTCGGATCTGCCACCTGTCGTTGCGTGATTTGGCAAGGCGGATATGTTGCTGCCATAACATAACATACGGTTAGAGAGCATGCAATCCATTCCTTGCGCTCCCCCCGGCCTTGCAGTAAGTACACCCGACTATATTCTGCCGAATCTGGGCGCTACCACCGGAGAATTTCGTCGCGCCAACGGCCAAAGAGCCAGCGCCAATGCCATCAGGGCATCGCAACGGTTGTTATCATCCCATTTGGCAGCGCGAAGTTCGTCCTCCAGCGACCATACCTTCCCGGGACCGTCCGGTAGCTCCCAGCGATCATAACTTACCAAGCCACGGGCATGCATGAATTCGACATTGCTCAGCATTGCGGCCTTGGAAGCACCAGTGAAGATCATGGCGATCGGATTGTACTCGGCCAGCTGCTCCACGACCACATCGCCGAGACCGGTCGCATCGACCACGAGCGTCCCCGGATATTGTTCTTGTCGGGCTTTGATGCGCTCGATCACTACCGCCCAATCAAAACGCCGCATACGCTCCAGCGCTATTACGTGGGCATGGCCATCGATCACTTCAACCGTAATCCCAACCGTGGCAGTCTGTTTGCGGGCCAAATCCCAACCAGTAACCAACAAGTTGGCTGCTTCTGGCTGACCGCGGCTTGCTGCTAGCGATAGTGCTTTGTCAACATACTCCCCACGAAGCACCTCCCCCCCGGCGTCAACGAACTGCCCCATGATGTTCTGGTGGATCCGGCGGTCGGTAAAGAAACGCAGCCGATCATCAAGAAACCGGGCCGAGATATGCGGATTCTCACGACTGTCGCCCGACTGGCAATAGCCCTTCCGAGTCCCGGTTTGGATATCCCGGGCGCGCTGGTAGAACCAGTTCTTGCCGTTGGGAGTCGAAACCAAATCGAGCTGTCCTTCGCGATCGGCCAGTCGCATCTGAACAACTTCCTCGACCACATAGTCCGGCTCGGATTCGAAGGCGACTTCATCGAATACGAAGAGGTCGTAGTCATGGCCGAGCAGGTACTCGCCTCGATTCTGCGTCGAGCGGGCTTCGAGGGTGGCGCCGTTGCCAAACACCAGCCGAGGAAACGGCGTCCGAACCAGCTTCGTCATAAGCGAGGCCAACCACTGGTTCTTTCGAATCAGGCGCACAACCTCATCGAAGATGATATTGGCCTGATCCTGAGTGATGGCCGCCGTAACGACATGATAGCGCCCGGCTCGATCGTACCTCAGCGGTCTCGGCCGGTACAGGAGGTGATGGACGATCTTGACCGCCGAGACAAATGACTTGCCCCAGCGGTTTCCCGTCACGAGCAGGTTCTCGCGCTCGGTCGACCCGTTCAGCCAGCGGGCCTGCCCTTCGTGCATCTCTACTCCGAGAGCAAAACTGGCAAAGAATACCGGATCGCACATTCCTCGACGCCACTTGGCCGACTCGGAGGTCTCTATAACAGCTTGCTCACTTTCTCACGAGCATCGGCATCATCGATGAGACCGGCGGTGTGCAGTTTCAGTATCGAGTCCAGCTGCTGCGCCTGAATAGTGGCCGACTCTCCGGCCCGGTAGGACAGACTGTTGTCGAACACCCAATCACATTCGCCAGAAATTCCGCGCAAAGCCAGCTCGATATCCCCCAGCAGCTTGAGTAGACCCGCCACCTGAGCCTGGACCGTGCAGACTTGGCGCATCACCAGATCGAATTTCAGCGACGCCCACGACGATGTCTCACCGAACGAGTATCCGAGAAGGAATGGCGCCAGATTCGCCCCGGTGCAGATTTCTTCGACCATCGCCCGGTGATTCATGAACCAGCGATTGGTCTGGGTCTGCGAACTGTGTGGTCCGATCGATTCGATTTCGACATTGTCCCACGTCACCGGATTCTCATCCACTTCGCACGACCGGATCATCTTTACAGTGGCATCAAAATAGTCATTGATGCGACTCACGTAAGCAGTATCAGCCTCACCGGCCATCCGGTCCGGAGGCGTTATGCGGACATGCAAACGATGGAAACCGGCGTTGTGGCTGGAGCGCCGCATATCGTCGACCAGCTGCTGCTCGACATAGGAGACAAACGGTATCGTCTGCAGCACGGATCGTCCCAACGGTGTCGCCGGCCCCTCATTGAGACGCAAATGACAGAAATCGGGACGATCAAGACTGACAGTACCATCGTCCCGCTCAAGTACCAGGCCCGGAGTCTTCTTCGCCTCGTCAAATCGGAGGTCGACTACATCGATAGGGACGAAACGATCAATCCCGGATCCATCCGCTGCGACCGTGACAAAACCGCCAAAATGTCCATCGCGAAACAGCCCCTGAAACAGATCCAGCAGAAATGACGTCATACCGCCCATTTGACCGTCACCACCGCACACAATCCGATCAGACAAAGCCCGCAATATCTGATCGGCCCGCTCCACACTCGCCGATGATCCGGATCGCACCCGGAATTGTCCCGGGGCCGCCGCCAGACGGCTCCAGGTCCAGATGCAGGCTGACACCAACGGCAGATTGTCGGTCAGGAAACGATAAAGCTGCACTCGATAGTGACCAGAACTCACTTGCGATGACGAAAGCTGCAGCATAGTCTCAATCCGCTCGGCCGTATGGAGGCTACGCCTTTTGGTTGCAACCGCGGTCGCGGCGTTTGCTTGAGATAGTGACCGACCTTTTCGGGAGGCGCTGTTTCTCTTTTTCAGCGGCTCCAGGAACTTCCTTACAAGATTCATGCCGACTCCTTTTTTCAACGAGGTTGTGCCACTAATCTGCTGCGGTCTTGTTGCAATAGTGTCAGAGAAGGTTGACTTGGGGTGAGTCATCTTCTCGCCATGGTTGACGAGCATCCCCAGCTGTTGTAACCTGTGTACAGAACAGCCGACCTCCCCAAACCGCCCCTATGGGCATGACTGGAGCTTGATGGTGAACTCGGAGAAACAGAACGACCTTAAGGTGGCCGTGATACAAAGCCCGCCAGTATATCTCAACCGCGAACAGAGCCTGCACAAGGCAACGCAGCTGATTGATAAAGCGGCCGACACGGGCGCGAAAGTAATCACCTTTCCCGAGACATGGTTGCCCGGCTATCCGGTCTGGTTCGACGTTGCTCCCGGGGCCGCTCTCTGGGGCAACCCATCCAGCAAGGCGCTCTATCGACTGTTGTCTGAAAACTCGGTGGTCGTTGGCGACGGCAGTCTGGAACGACTATTGGATCAGGCCCATCGCCGTGAAGTCGTCGTCGTCATGGGCCTCAACGAACGTCTCGGCGGAACGCTCTACAATACTATCGCCATTCTTGATGGTCCCAATGAGCAGATCACTATCCATCGCAAACTTGTGCCCACGTACACGGAGCGGCTTGTCTGGGGACGCGGCGATGGTAGTACGATGGAAATCGCTGACACCAAATTCGGCCGTATCGGTGCGTTGGTATGCTGGGAGCACTGGATGCCGCTCGCCCGCGCCGCCATGCATGCTCAGCATGAAGCCATCCACATCGCCCAGTGGCCTACCGCCCGGGAACTACATCAGATCGCCTCGCGTCAGTATGCTTTCGAGGGACAATGCTTCGTCATCGCCTCAGGTTGCGTGATGAGCCGTGGCGATGTTATCAACGGCGTGCGATCGCTACCGGGTGACAATAGTGCGGCGTTGGCCCTGCTTGATGAGATACCCGGCACGGATAGTGATCTGCTGCAAAGTGGCGGAAGTTCCGTTATTGCCCCCGATGGCACTTATGTTGTGGAGCCCAAGTTTGAGGATCCTGCAACGATCTACGCCGAGCTAGACCTTAAGCGTATCACCGAAGGTCATCTCGAAATAGACACGGCCGGGCATTACTCCCGGCCGGACATATTCAAACTAGAGATCAATCGCGATCGACAATTGTAGTTGTAGGTCAGGATCCTTGTGATCCTGACTACTCGCCATGTCAGGACCATAAAGGTCCTGACCTACCCGACTAGTCCTTGTTATTGGCGTCATTGAACAGCTTCCATGTCTTCTGGCTGGTCACTGATCGGTACATCTTGAACGACGTGACTACGGTGTCAACCGGGGCCGATTCATCCACTTCAATGAAGTCCCATTGCAGGGAATAACCATCCTCAGACTGGCTTGTCAGTGCCCCAGGTCTGAGAAAAGCAGTGAGCTCAACCAACACCGAGTCTATCCCTTTGGGGATTTCGAAGGAATCAGATTCCCACTCTGGATCACCGACGAAATCCAAACCACGGAACGAATAAGCTTTCTCGACGCAGTCCATTTCGGGATGGCTTAGGTAGCATACAAACCTTCCCCAGAGTGTTCGCTCTTCACCTGAAGGTAAGAACCTGATTCGCGCTGTATCGACACCGATATCCCAAGGAACTGAGCCTTTCTTCGCCAAGAAATCTTGGAAATGGAGGTCAAGCCTGAAGTCGTTCGCATCGACAAGCGCCGTGTCACTGGCCACGTGATCAAAGGCTTGAAGCCTCGGCTCGATGATCCAGTTCCTCACAGTGGGGGCAGGTTGCTGTTCATCGATGACAAATCGTTTCGTCCATAGCCTTGTGCAGCCGAGACTGACAGCAAGTAGCAGCAAAGGAACAACTATGCAGACTTGTCGATTCATAAGTGACTCCTACCGTATTTCGACGGGTCTTCCAACCCAAATCCGTAGCGGCCCCGGTGGTAGTTCCCCGGGGACCGCCAAAGACAGATCGTCTACTTCGCCAGCTTGACAAACTCGTCGATATCGGCCAGAGAACGATTCACGGCGTCAGTCCAGAAATCTTCCCCGGTCAGGTCAACCGCAAGATGTTTCATTGCCACATCTTCCGTCGTCATGCTGCCCGTGTCTGCCAACAAGGCCCGATACTTGTCCGCGAAGGTGCTACCTTCTTTTTGGGCCCGGTCATAAACACCACCAGCAAACAGATAGCCAAATGTATACGGCCAATTGTAAAACGGCTGACCCGCAATATAGAAATGCAGCTTCGAGGCCCAGAACAGCGGATGATATCCACTCTCATCCAATAGATCCGGGAAAGCTCTTCGCTGCGCCGAGACCATGAGCTCCTTGAGCTTGTCCACGGAAAGCACACCCCGGCGGCGCTCGGCGTAGAACTCTCTCTCAAACAAATACCGACAATGAAGGTCGCAGAACAGTCCGAGGGCGCTCTGGAGCTTCTGATCGATAAGCATCAGCTTGGTTTGAACATCCTTCTCGCGCTGATCAGCCGCATTGACCACCAGCGTTTCCGCAAAAATCGAAGCCGTCTCGGCCAGGTTCATGGGATACTCAGCGGCCAGCGGGGCATGATCCTTCAGCACCCGACCGTGATAAGCATGTCCTAATTCGTGGGCCAGAGTCATCATGCTGTCGAAGTTACCACCAAAGGTCATGAAGACCCGCGACTGCTTGCGGGGACCAAACCCGGTGCAGAAAGCACCACCCCGTTTGCCGTTTCGATCCTCCGCCTCCACCCATCGCTTCTCCAGCGCCTCCTGCATGAAATCCGCCATGTGGCTCGAGAAACCGCGCGCCTGTTCGACCACGAACTTGCCTGCCTCGTCAAACGACAACGTAGTGTCTGCTGCGCCAACCGGGGCCATCTGATCGTACCAGGTGAACTTGTCAATCCCGAGTAGCCTCTTTTTTGTATCGATGTAGGCTTTCAGACGAGGAGCTTCGCGACGGATGACATTCCACATGGAATCGATAGTCCCCTGCTGAATGCGGTTCATCACCAACGATTCATGCAAGGGTGACTTCCAACCCCGTTTGTCATACAGGGTCCATCGAAATCCGGCCAGCGAGTTCAGCGCGATACATGCCAGATTCTCGCGGCGACTCCAGCCCTCAGTCATGGCTGCAAAAGCACGACAGCGCACATCGCGATCGGCGTGCGACATTTTCGTCGCAATCTGACCCATCGATAACTTCTCGTTCTTACCATCTTCCTCGAAATCGACCTTGATATCCCCGGCCATTTTGTCGTAGAGTCGCTGCCAGGCGTCGTAACCGTTGACGCCCAACTCCAACGCCATCGTCTCAAGATCTAACGACATTTTGCTGGCGGCTATCTCACGCACTTCCTTCAGGAAGAACGCAATCGGCTTGGTGCGTGGTTCATCCAATAGCAACTGCCACTGCTCCTCCGACTGCTTGAGCGAACGAGCCTCAAGGGCGGCCCAGATCTTCTTCCAACGTGAGAAGAGCAGATCACACTCGGCATCAAGGGTCAGCGCCAGGTCGTCTTCGACATCAGCCGCTACCAGACAACCGGCAAACGATGCGGCTAGCTCGGTGTCTTCGAGCAACGTCTGCCAGGCCAGCACAAACTCAGCCCAGCCCCCCACGTTATCGGAGGTGATGTTTTCTGGGAGCGATTCCTGATCGCTTTCAGTCTTCTCGAAGGCCACCTTCAGGCCATCCAGATGGGCCCGGAATTCACCGGAGGTACTCCCTCCGGGAAAGATTGTTTCGAGGTCCCAGCGTGGAGCCGGGGCAGCATCGCTGCTACTCATACTATTCTCCGTTTCTGCCATAGAGTCATTTTACCCGCCATGATAGCACGAGAACGGCGAGCCCGCAAGACTCGCCGTCGAATTGATCTATGAAAGGGCGACTTATCGCTTTACACGTCAGGCGCTTCGTACTTCTTCACCCATTGGCCGTAAAAATACATGCCGACCGCCGAAGCTATCCCTATCGCCGCAAAACCATACCATAGCTCGTACGGTTTGTAGGCGGCCCAAAGCAGATTGGTCGCCTCCTGGTGCGATACGCCGGTTACCTCGACCAACTTGTTCATCGCCTCCGGCCGGGCCACGTCAGTGATCTGAAACTGTTTGCTCAGATAGTCCATCGCCAGGTTGGCCTTGTCACCGTCGCTGTCATATATTCCCCCGGCGAACAGCGACCCAACAGCCCAGCCTATCCCCTGCGGGATATTGGCATAGCCCATGTACAGGCCCTTCTTGCCCTCCGGCGCAATTACCCCTAAGTACTCATTCATCTTGGGCGAGGACAGCATTTCCCCAACTGAGAAGACGAGAATACCCAACAAGCAAAACGCACCCGCGGTCGTGAAGCCAGCCAAAACCAAACCAGTCGATGAGATCACAATGCCCCAAAAGATCGACGTCAAACGCCGCATCTTCCTTACAAGATAGGATACAAAAACTACCGCCAGCACGATCAACCCGGCATTGGCATTGATCAACCACTCTTGCGACATCTGCGGAGCCCGGTTGGAATTCAGCTGAAGCATGAAGTCCGGAATACCCATCGCCTTTACCATCGCCGAGGAATCAACCCAGTCAACGATGAAATTCGGCAGCATGTCAAACAGCTGCATGAACATCAGCCAGAAACCGGACATGATAAGGATGAACACGAGTAGCTTGGTATCGAAGATGTTCATGATCGTCTTGCCGAACACCGCAAAGGGATTGCCCTTCTGCTCGCCACCCGGGGCGGGATCCTTATACGTGAGAAGCATCAACAGATTGAGCGAGACGATTCCGGCACAGCCATAGAACACGGCCGGCCACGAAATACCGTAGAGAAAATGAGCCAGCGGTGGGCCCAGGAAGCCTCCGATATTGACCAGCATATAGAACGTGCCCCAACCCACCGACGAGTTCTTCTTCGTCAGGCTCTGGCACATCGTCCCTTGTACGCCCGGTTTGAAGACCGCCGTACCCAACGCTAACACACAGCAGCCAATAAAGAACGGCCAAAACTCCCGCTGCGTAGCCATCATTAGATAACCCGCGACCTTGATAAAGATCGAGACTGCGATGGTTTTCTTGTAGCCGTAACGATCAGCAAAACCACCCGATATCATCGGCGTGATCGACTGGAAAATCGCCCACCAGAAAAAGATGATGCCCTTGTCGATCTGGCTGAAGTGCAGTCCCCCGATTTCATCCGCCTGGGCGATGTAAATCGGTATCACGACGCGCACGCCATAGTACGCCAGGCGTTCGAGCATCTCCATGATGTTGACCATCCAGAACGGACGGCTCATAGTCCGCAATTGTGTGAGCAGACCCTCTTTGGGGGTCGTATCGGAACTTGGTGATTGCATACGGTTTCCTTACGGATTGCTTTCTTATGATCCCGTAAAGAAAGCACCCGGAGGGTGCCGAGTCAACTAGTAAGAGAGAGGGCGCTCGGGGCACAAGTCTCTTTGTCTTGCGATGTCATCTGATCTTGTTGACTTGCCACGCCGGGACTATGAACCTATCGTATGGTTGGCTGATGTCACCGTCTGCCAGCACTAGGTCGCCGGGAAGCTGACGCAGAGGACGTACGCCAGCCACGCAATGATTTGTAGGTCATTATCCTTGTGATCCTGACGAGGCGAGTCGACAATCATTGTCAGGACCGTAAAGGTCCTGACCTGCAACCTCTCGCGGCAACAACCCCATCAATGTCTCTTAGAAGTCAGTCGAATCGATCCGAAGGAGAAGGACACACTATGTGTGTGTCACCCCTTGATCATGCCAATGGCCATGAAGCCGGCGATAAGTAGTACCACGAACGCCAGCGCCAGCCAGTTGAAATACTTATCGATGAACTCTTGAATCCGGTTGCCATACTTCTTGTACAGCAGTCCGATCAAACCGGCCACGAAGAAGAAGCGCAACGGTCGGCTAATAGCCGAGGCAATCAAGAACGGCACGAAAGCCATCTCGAAAAATCCGGCCGAAATCGTGAATACTTTGTACGGGATCGGCGTGAAACCAGCGATCCCCACCGCCCACGGCCCCACCTGCATTCCCAGGAATTCCTTTTCGTTGAACCAGTACTGAGCAATTCCGAGCAACTCGTCCGGATCAGTCCCTGAAAGCGAGGCGGACAGGTTGATCATCCACGACCCGATCAGCTCGTAGGCAAAACTGCCGATCAGATATCCGATCACACCACCTATCACCGAACCGATCGAACAAACCAGTGCGAAGCGTTTCCACTTCTTGTGGCTGCCCATGCATAGCGCAATCAAGAGCGCATCAGGCGGAATCGGAAAGAACGATGATTCGGCGACGGCCAGGGCAAACAATGCCCACAGTCCGTACGGTGATTTTCCCCAACCGAGAACCCAGTCATAAAGCGAGCGCGACCAGCGCATCGGAGCCAGCAGGAAATGCATCATTTGGCGTTCTTCCCATTCTTCTCGAGCTTCAACCGCACCAGACGATGGCCTTGCTTGACCAGCACGTGAATCTTCATGTCGGCGATTTGCACGATTTCGTTCCGCCTGGGCAGACGGCCGAGGTGCTCGAAGATCATTCCGGACAGCGTCTCGGTGTTTTCCTCCGGCAGATCGCTGTCCATGAGTTCATTGACCGCGCCCGGCCAGACCGAACCGTCGGCATATGCAACATGCTCGGAGTGTTTGACCAGTTCCGGACTGGCGAAGTCGTCCTCATCCTGAATCTCGCCGACCAGCTCCTCGAGAACATCATGCAGCGAGACAATTCCGGCCGTGCCACCAAACTCGTCCAACACGATCGCCAGGCGGTTTTTCTTGCGCTGGAAACCCCGTAGTAAAATTGAAAGCAGCATCGAATCGGGCACAAAGACCGGTTTGTGCAGAAGATCCCTGATCACTATTGATTCCGGACTGCGCTTACTCATCAGAAGGTCCTTGGTGTACAGGATGCCCACGACATGATCGAGACTTTTTTGGTACACCGGATAGCGAGTGTAACCATGCTCGGCCACGACCGCAATCACTTGCTCTGGCGAGAGCTTAATATCAATTCCGGTGACATCGGTACGCGGTGTCATCGCCCGGCGAGCGGTGGAATCGGCGAAATCAAAAACGGAATGCACCAAGCGCTCTTCGGTTTCGTCGAAAACACCGTTCTCACGACCCTCGAAGATCATCATGTTGATCTCTTCTTCGTCAATCGCATCTCGCTGCAAATTCGTCCGCACCCCCAACATCCTTACGATAAGATTGGCTAGCGCCGAGAGGCCGCGGGCCAAAAAGCTCGTCGACCGCGTAAACACGGACACTGGTCGGGCCACCATACGGGCATACCGCTCCGGATTGGAGAGCGCCAGATACTTAGGCACCAGCTCGCCCAGCACGACGTTGGTAATCGTTATGGCGATAGTTATGATCACCACGGCCAGCGGCTGAGCGTAGGCGGCGATTGCATGCACCGGCACCTGTGTCAACGCCTCCCTAAGCGGCTCGACTATCGTGGCGCCACCGAACACGCCCGCGGTCGTGCCGACGAGGGTGATGCCGATTTGGACCGTGGCCAGGAACCGATCGGGATTCTCATGCAGGCGCGTGGCCTTGCGGGCACCACGCCGACCCTCCTCAACTCCCTGCTTTAGGCGACTGCGTCGGCTGGCAATGATCGAGAACTCGGAGAGCGCGAAAAAGCTGTTGGCCAGAATCATGGCCAGAATGGCTATCAATTCCCAATGGATAGATCCCATCAGCGGGAACCCTCACCACGCCCAACATCCGCATAGTTTCTTTCGCCAGGGTCGTCTTTAGACATAACTTCGATAGGGAGCTTCTTGAGCCAGTCGGCGCAGTCTCTCGACGCGTTTCTCGACCGGCGGATGAGTTGAGAATAGACTTGCCAGGCCCTTGCCCGAGAGCGGGTTGGCAATCATTAAGTGAGCTGTGGCCGGACGCGCATCGAGCTTGAGTCGCGCCGGCGAATGGTGTAGCTTCTCCAGAGCCGAAGCCAATGAAACGTACTTGCCAGAAATTCGTCCGCCCTCGGCATCGGCGCGGTACTCTCGCTGGCGCGATATGGCCATCTGTATCACCATGGCCATCAAGGGGGCGACGATAGCCGTCACCAACAGGGCCAGCCCACCCTCACGATCCTGACTGCGACCATAACCACCGAAGACTGCGCCCCATCGGGCAATACTGGCGATGATTCCGATAGCGCCGGCAATCGTCGCGGCTATAGTACCGATCAACATGTCGTGATTTTGAATATGGGCGATCTCGTGCGCCATGACACCTTCCAGCTCATCCTCAGAAAGCAACTCCAGTAGGCCCTCCGTAGCGGCCACGGCGGCGTGGTCGGCGTTGCGCCCGGTGGCAAAAGCGTTGGGCGCTTTGTTGGGCACTATGTACACGCGCGGCATGGGCATGTTATCGGCTTGAGCCACGATCCGTTTCACTACCCGGAAGAGGCGAGGATGGTCGGACTCCTGAATCTCACGAGCGCGATACATGCGCAGGACGATCTTGTCGGAGTACCAATAGCTGACCAAGTTCAATACCGAAGCCAGCACGAAGGCAACAATCATGCCCCTCGGACCACCGGCCATGAAGCCGATCGCCATGAACATGACCATCATGATCGTTAACAACAGGGTTATCTTAAGACCGTTCAATCCTCGACTCCGATTTGCGAAAAGCTACTACCTTGTCTGGCCCTTCGTCAACATCCAACT
>CAZHDS010000081.1:8941-13491 GCA_964531495.1 uncultured Ignavibacteriales bacterium | reverse complement strand
TCCTTCCGGCCCTACTTCATAGAAACCGGCCGAGATCACTACCAGTCCCTTGACTCCTTTTTTTCCGCATTGGATGGCGACTTCTTTGACGTGCTCTTTGGGCACGATCACGATGGCCAGATCAACCGCATCAGGCACATCCAGAACGGTCGAGTAAGCCTTGATGGAGTGGATCACCTCGGCCCTGGGATTTACCGGAAAGACCTTGCCGTTGAACTCGGCCAAGAGAATGTTGTGCAGCGTCTCGCGTCCGATCGTACCTTTGCGCGTCGACGCTCCTACCACCGCCACGGAGCGAGGCCGAAAGATGCTGTCCAAGGGATGTTTCGTAACCACAACGGTCCTTTCTTGACAAACGGTCCTGGTCTTGGCCGGGTCGAATTCCGTACTTTCGTATACGGTCACCATCGACCCGAAGGCCATCGAAATCAACAGTGGATCGGTCAGAAGTCAAGCGAAACATCGACAGCCGGACAGGACCAACAAGAAAGCGCCGCCGGGAGTACCCCGGCGGCGCGAAATGTGTCAAATCCAGGAGATCCAGGGGACTCCTGTTATAGAGCTCGGACGGCTCTTATTTCTTCTTTTTGCCCTTTGCTTTCGGGCGAGGGTTGCGCAGCGTGGATTGAGCCGCCGCCAGGCGAGCAATCGGAATCCGGAATGGCGAGCATGAGACATAGTCCAGGCCGATCCGATGACAGAAGTCGATCGAGTCCGGGTCACCACCATGTTCACCACAAATCCCAAGCTTAATATCCGGATTGGCGGCTCTGCCCTTTGCGCAAGCCATTTCTACCAACTGGCCAACACCGGACTGATCCAGCGAAACAAACGGATCGCATGGCAGGATGCCTTTTTCTACGTAGTGGGTGAGGAATTTTCCGGCGTCGTCGCGGGAGAAACCCATCGCCATCTGCGTCAGATCATTGGTTCCGAAGCTGAAGAACTCGGCCTCGGGAGAGATTTCATCGGCCGTAAGGGCGGCCCGTGGGATCTCAATCATAGTGCCGACCGTGTAGCTCAGA
This sequence comes from uncultured Ignavibacteriales bacterium, assembly GCA_964531495.1. Lineage (GTDB taxonomy): Bacteria > Zixibacteria > MSB-5A5 > GN15 > FEB-12 > DAOSXA01. The sequence goes on along the minus strand of CAZHDS010000081.1, from coordinate 12,466 downwards.
TTCTTGATCTTGCGCTTCGCGATCACTTCGTTGGCAATTCGAATGGCCACTTCCTTCTGGTGCTTGAACTCATTGACATGACCGACAAGCGGGATCATGATCTCCGGGAACACCTTCTTCTTGGCCTTAGTCAGGGCGCAAGCAGCCTCGATGATAGCTCTGACCTGCATCTCAGTAATCTCAGGATACATGATCCCGAGACGGCAACCGCGATTACCCAACATCGGGTTCATTTCGGAGAGATCCTCGATGCGGCGCAGAATCTTGCTGAAATGGGCCAGCTTCTCCTCGTACTCTTCGTCCTTCTTCTTATCAAGAGCATCGATCTTGGCCTGGATCTCATCGCGGCGCGGCAGGAACTCGTGCAGCGGCGGATCAAGGGTCCTGATAGTAACCGGCCGTCCCTTCATCGCTTCCAGAATGCCTTGGAAGTCCTTCTTCTGCATGGGCAGAAGTTTGTCCAAAGCGATCTGACGCTCTTCCGCAGAATCGGCCAGAATCATATCCTGTACGATCGGAATCCGGCCCTCGCCGAAGAACATGTGCTCTGTCCGGCAGAGGCCAATACCTTCGGCGCCAAACTTGATCGCCTGGGCGGCATCGCGCGGGGTGTCACCATTGGTGCGCACGCCCAAGTCGCGAATCTCGTCAGCCCATTTCATGTACTCAGAAAACTCGCCCGACAGTTCCGGGTCGACGGTCGGCACTTTGCCCAGGATAACCTGGCCGTTGGAACCGTTGAGGGTGATGATCTCGCCTTCTTTGATGATGAGCTTGCCAATTTGGAATTGCTTCTTCTTGGCATTGACATGAATCGCTTCGGCTCCGGAAACACAGCACTTGCCCATTCCACGAGCAACCACGGCCGCGTGCGAGGTCATGCCGCCACGGGCGGTGAGAATACCGGCGGCGGCACTCATGCCTTCAATGTCATCTGGATTGGTTTCTTCGCGGACGAGGATGACTTTCTTCTTGCCCGACGCCGCCACGGCTGCCTCAGCTGTGAAATAGACAGCTCCAGAGGCTGCTCCCGGTGAGGCTGGCAGACCAGTCGCGACGACGGCGAATTTGACCTTTGGATCGATGCTCGGATGGAGCAGACGATCCAGTTCACTCGGGTCGATGCGCATTATCGCTTCTTCGCGAGTGATCAGCTTTTCCTTGACCATGTCGACGGCGATCTTGATAGCAGCTTGCACGGTGCGCTTGCCCATGCGGGTCTGCAGCATGTACAGCTTGTTGCTCTCGACGGTGAACTCAAAGTCCTGAACATCACGATAGTGTTTCTCAAGACTGGTTGTGATGCTCTTCAGCTTTTTGAACACGGCCGGCATCTCGTCGGCCAAACGAGCGATCGGCTGGGGCGTGCGAACACCCGCCACAACATCCTCACCCTGAGCATTGAGAAGATATTCACCGTAGAACTCTTTTTCGCCAGTTGACGGGTTGCGCGTGAAGCCCACACCGGTGCCGGAGTCATTGCCGAGGTTACCGAATACCATCGTCTGGACATTAACAGCCGTACCCAGGTTGGACGGGAGATTGTTAAGGCGACGATAGGAGATGGCACGCGGATTGTTCCAGCTCCGGAAAACGGCGTCCCGGGCCAGGCGAAGCTGCGCCATGGGATCTTCCGGGAAGGCTTCGCCGGTCTTACGTTGAATTGTTGCCTTGAACTTCTTGATGATCGCAGCCAGATCATTTTCCTGCAGCGAGCTATCCTGCTTGACCTTTCGATCGGCCTTCATCTTGGTGATGACCGTCTCGAAAACGTCTTTGTCGATACCCAGCACAACATTTCCGAACATGGAGATGAAGCGGCGATAGCTATCGAGCGCAAAACGCATGTTGCCAGCCTTTTCGGCCAGTCCCTTGAGAGTATCATCGTTGAGACCGAGATTCAGCACGGTGTCCATCATGCCCGGCATGGAGAACTTGGAACCGGAGCGAACTGAAACGAGAAGCGGATTAACGGGATCACCAAACTTCTTGCCGGAGGCCTTCTCAAGCCTCTCCATGGCGGTGACCATCTGCTTGTCGATCTCATCCGGAATCTCCAGATTGGCTTCGAAGAAAATAGTGCAGACTTCGGTGGTCATGGTGAAGCCCGGAGGGACAGGAATCCCGGCGTTGGTCATCTCGGCCAGACCAGCTCCCTTACCGCCCAGCAGGTCTTTCATCTCGGCCTTGCCATCAGCTTTGCCATCGGCAAAGAAATAGCAGTACTGGCCTGTGTAAGTGGCCTTCTTGGCTACTTTGGTGGTAGACTCAGTCGTCTTCTTTTGGGCTGCCGTTTTCTTTGGAGCAGCCGCCTTCTTAGCGGACATACCAATTCCCTTCGCTCTATATGTGATTATTACAAGTTGACGTTTTCAGTGCTTGGGGTGCACAGAGAGCTCAAAGAGATCTGGTTCGACCGCGTGGGCCACAACCCATCGGCATCTCGAAGTATCAGGTCACATCGTAAAGAGCCGCTCGCCCCTGATGATCTTCTCCAGCATCCGCACAGTCTTCTCGACTGGCGCATGCATAAGATCGGCAGTATTGAAAGTACTTCTGACGACTTCCCGAGGGCATGTGAAGCTAGCCTTTCCGCGGCCGCCGCGAGCCTTCTTCTTGTGCGTCAAGTTGTACTGCCGTTGATACTCCTTAGCCTTCTCCTTGTGCATCTGATAATAGCGTCTCTGGTATTCGCGGCGCGCTTCCGCCGTCGAGAGCTTGCCCTTGCTGGCCACCTTGTCGTCGCCATCTTGACGCGACGAATTGGCCATGGCAGGGTCGGACTTCTTTGTCCTGGCCATCACCGACCTCACTTTCCGTGTGATTCCAAGAACGGCTACCCTTCCGTTCTAAGACTATCCAGTCACGGTAATTGGTTCCTCCAACACCGATGTTAGGAAAGAATTGCCTGTATGTCAAGAACTATTTCACCGGAGACGAAAAAACTTTCGCTTAACCCCACACCTCCTAAAGAGTTAACAAACCAATAACTTGCTCGTTCCGTATCCCCATGAACAACACATCCTTACGTGAGCCGCAAATTAGGCACCACAAGTCATTAGAGGTCTTCATATTAACCCATATGATGGGAATTCCAACATACACTCGATACAAAGCCACCAAACTCCGACTCATGTGCCACATTCTGCAAGTCCACCAACAGCCGCCGAACCAATCGATCCGGCGCATAATACTCAAAAAACAGGTATTCTATGGACAGGAAATTGGACCGAAAAGTCAAGAAAAAACCCCGCCGATTCTACTCGACGGGATTATCAGTTGCTACTAAGCTAGCCTATTCACTCAGAATCAGGCGGCGGCCTTCTTATCCCTCAGGAAAGCCATAATCTCCTTGACCGCATATCCCACCACCAGTGCTGTCAGTAGCCAGAATAGCACCTGGAAACCGGCGTGGAAGTTCTCATTGCTGGTGTCAAAGGCGGCTTGCCCCCACGCATCGACATCCTGGACGCGATTGATGAACAGCGAAATACGGGCCATCACGGTGTAACCAAACGATGCCCC
>CAZHDS010000081.1:0-8931 GCA_964531495.1 uncultured Ignavibacteriales bacterium | reverse complement strand
GATCATGAGTGTCCAGATACCCAGGCTGGCAACCCGGCCGAGAATACCGACGTGCGGTTTCGAGAAGTAAAAATATATCAGCGCCGAGAGCGAGCCCACAAAAATGATCATCTGGGACAGGCCGCTCTGCGGGTCGAAGAAGTTGAAGCCACCGTGTCCGAAGAAGTTCGTCCAGTCGATGCCTTTCTCCATCATTGAGAACAGCTGCCGGTTGACGCGGGCACCCATCTCAAGCGGGACCGCCATACCGGCTCCAATACCAATATATAGAGCCATCGGCCAGCGCGATACCCAGGCATAGTTCTTTGAGAACCGCGTCCACATCAGGACACCGAGAATGGCCGGAACCCAATACCAGGGAGCCTGCGAATTAAGCCACAGGTATTGCGGATCACCGTCGGCCAGTTTCTGGAAGAGATTCGGTACCAGGGCATTGTGCCAAAGGATGATAACGAAATATCCGGCCGAAGTGCCGACCACAAGATGCTCGGCGAACTTATAGAAAGGATTGTCCTTGTAGAGGAACGAGAATGTCGCCAGTGTTACGAACACAGCGAACGTCATACCAACAAATACTCCAAAATCCATCAGGCAACCTCCTCTACTTTGCGGCGTCGACTGACGAAGTAACCGACGTTACCCATTACGATAAACAAGATAATCACGACATGAGCCATCAGCTGGATTTTCATTCCATCCTTGGCTCGTCCAGGATTCTCAGCCAGCTCCTCGTACTGGGCCGCTCCTAAAAGGCCGCCCATGATTCCCTTCACCTGACCCGAGCCGAGATAGGGGTAGTACTGAGCTGTCATGACGCCCGTAAGTCCCAAGTACAGTGGGAAATTGAAACGTCCCTGCCCATAAGAAATCCAGGCATCGGTGATGTTTCCGCCGGACAGGTCAACAACGCCGGCCAGCTGGCCGTAATTGATGACGCCCCGCATCATCGGCAAAGAATCCAGCGGCGTGCCATAATAATCGTTGGGGAACGGCAGACGGAAGTCCTGCCCCATAGCCAAGATTACGATAGCGTAGTACGGTTTGTATCCGAGGAAACAGTAATCCTCGCCGCAGACGATTTCGCGTCCCTTGTACGCCACTCCCCGATAGGTGCGGTCGAGAGCCAGCGAGTCAGTCAGGTCACGAATGGCCTGATCAGCCATGCCGGGGCCGTTCTGGGACAACGCCGTGAAGATCACTTTGACGTTGCGACGCCAGGCATGCTCCACCAGCACGTAGGTCATCGGGTGCAGTTCAGCGAGGTTGTTGGGATCGTAATCGATCGCCACAAGAATAATGCTCCCCTCGGGAACGGTATCGATGAAATTGTAGATCGACTCGGTCTCTGCCTCGGTCAAAATCGGTACCTGGAAAGGTACTTTGTATGCGATGATGCACACAATCATCAGAAAGAGGAAGATCCAGCGCCGATCGAGCTTCATTAGTTTGTCAAAAAATTCCATACTCGATTCTCCTTATCCTCTTCCCATGTAGCCGCGCTCGATGCCCAGGATGACCTTCAGGGCGGTCGCCACCATACCCAGTCCGACACCCATGACGATAGCCCGCTGGGCGGCCAGGTTGGGCACGTTCATGAGCCAGTGGGAGGTCCGGGCGAAGTACTCGGCATAGGGCAGCCACGGGTTGAAACGCAGCATGACGATCAGAGCCGCCAGAAGAAGCAACGAAGCCAGGAGGTTTCTGGCCCGGAAAGCGCGATAGGCGGCCGAGGCAATGAAGAATGCCAGGAGCGAAAACATGGTCGCCAGGATCGGCATCATTACATAGTCGAAGAAGGCCCGGAACATAGAGTTCTGCAGTCCTTCCTGAGTATAGAAGTAGAACCGCCAGGCATCGTCGAAAATTGCGATCAGGACTGCGCCAAGGAGCATCACTCCGGCTACGGCCGCGAACATACGTTTTCGACCCGAGGCTTTCTCTACCCCGGCCTGGATAAGAGCAAACAAAGTGGCCATACATAGCACCAGCCACACGAAGTACATCCCCCACGACTCGCCAGTGCGCTGCGTGAAACCGAAAGCGATCATCACGAAAAGCCCCACCAGGGTGACGTAGGAATAGGCCCAATTAGGTTTGCGCATGGAAATCTTATCAAGGGATACGCGGTAAAGCGACCAGATTCCCAGGGCGAGGGCGAAAATGCCGATGATCATGATCCAGTCGAGCAAGAACTCGTAGGCGAACTCCGAACTCTCGTGAGGTACGAAGTACTGGAAGATCATGAACATTCCGGCAATGAACACCAGTGCGAACGGTATCTCTCTTTTCATGCCATAATCTCCTTTACTCCGCTACGAAGAATATCTGGGTGAACCAGGTCCATTCCAAGTTGGCCGCGATCATTCCGAGCACCGCGAACAACAAGATACCGGCCTTGGCGAGGTCCTGAGCCTTGAGTGAGCCCAGGAGGACTGGTTCACGTCCCAGGTAGGCGGACGCAGCGTAGAGCTCTTCACCGATCAGAGTATAGTCACAAGCGACGATGAAGAATGGAATCTGAGCGATTTCATCCGTGCCGGCAATCTGAATAGATCCGGCTTCGGCACCTGTCTCAGCTAAGAGAAGGGACTCGGCGTAGAACTTGCCCATGTAGACGTTGGTAGCTGGCAATTCACGCAGCATAGTACCGTTGACGGCCGCCACATAGGCAAACTGTGACTGGGTAACGAAGTGCACGATGTCCTCATTGTAGGCATCCGGTCGCCCGGCATCGAGGAAGGATGATTTCACCACTTCCTGGGCCACAGACATAACAATCGGATCATAAGTCGGCACGATCAGTTCGGTCTGATATTCGGCCACTCGTTTCGCCACTCGACCGAGAATCGTAAAGGAGGCGATAGTGGCCACGTCAGCCGCCGTGCCAAGTCCAAGGACGTACAAAATCGGTCGCCCCATCTCGGTGGCCCGGCCGATAGCATCATCGACAGCTTCAATGCCACCGATAGGACGGACGTACAGCTCGGCTCCCCTTCGAGCCCTCACCACAAAGAAAATAGTCGCCAAGGTGAAGAACAACACCGCCACCAGCACTACTTTGCGGCCGCTGTTGAACCACTGCCCCGAACTCTGGACTGGTCCAAATACGCCGCTCGAAGCTCGGATCTCTTCGTTGGCGGTGAGAGCATCAAGGCGATAGTACAGATTGGAATAGTCAGGTACATACTCACCAGAGAGGCGATCCTTACTGCCGGAATGCTCGTACTCTGTGCTACCGGAAGGTGCTACCCCCAGTTTGACGAAGTACCCGGCATCGGGATAGTTGGTGTGGGCCTCGGGAAGACGATCTATCCCGGCATTGATTTCAGAACGCAGCCGACGAATGCGTGTCTTGACCTCCGATGACGATCCTTCTGCCATAGCCAACTCACCGTTGGCGGTGTTGTACTGGCTGCGCAGGTCATTGAGGGTGTCGTGCAGGAACGGAATCCATTGAAAGACTTCGTACCCGAGCACGGTCCCCTGCCCACCGCCGTCGTCAGGCGATAGGTTCCAGTTGAGGATAATGCCGTGACCGTGGTCGTTGGGCCGGTCCTTTCCAGTCAAACCAAAGGCTGGCTCCGGGGCCGAAGCAGCCGCGACCGAATCGACCAGGACAGCGTCGACAGCAGTCGTTTCGTCCTGGGTCCATCCGGATCCACAACAGGCCAGCAGTAACAATGTTAACAAAAGCAGTCTGAGCTTCATGAGCAGCTCCCGTTATGTATTAATAGTATGTTGTTTAGTTAATGAGTCCCAGCCAGTCCTTAAACAGGAAAGTAATCCGCCCGACCAGAAGGGAAATACGTCCCATCACCGTGTAGCCGAACGACGCTCCAAAGGTAATCATGAGAATCCATATCCCAACCCGCGAGGCACGCCCAAACCAGCCGGAATGCTCTTTCGAGAAATAGAAGTAGATCAAGCCGCAGAAGACGCCCAGGAATATCACCCAGTTGGCCGCCATCATCACCAATTGCCCCGTCGCCGACAAACTCAGATTGGAGAAGAAGTCTCCAAAGCCGTTCCAATCGACCACTAGAGGGATGATAGTGGAAGAAACCTGGTTGATAAAATCGGAGCGCAAGTACCGGACAAAATTGAGCCCGGCCGTAGTGCCTACGATAAACGCCAGCGGCCAGCGTGACATCCAACCATAGTCTTTCGACAGCCGCATCAATAGCATCAAGCCAAACAGCACCGGGATGTAGAAGAAGAAGTTATAGCTGGACTCTATATAGGGCACTTCAAACCAATTCGAAAGGCCTTCAGACAACCGCGGGATCAAATTGCCAACCACCGTTGACCAGAAGCCCATGCACATCCAATATGCCGCCGAAATGCCTACAAACAGATGCTCGGCGAATTTGTAGTAAGGATTGTCCTGATACAGGAATGACATGATGGCCAGGGTTAGGAAAGTGGCGAGAGTTACCAGGAAGCCGCGCAGGATATAATCGTCCATTTCGGCGCTGAGCGAATCGGCTTTGAAAACCCAGCTGATCACGAATAGAGCCGAGATAGTCAGAAGCACTATTAGAGGGACTTTTTTCATGACTTGCCCTCCTTACGCTTCTGCGTGAAGAAGGTAACATTGCCTATGATTATGAAAGCCATGATGACAATGTGGGCCATCGTCTGGGGTCCCATCATCTTGAGTCCCGGAGTAGGAGAATTCTCGAACCGCGGATGCCTCACCACCAGCTCAGACTCGTATTCGGCCGCACCCTTGATGCCGCCCAGGATACCGATGAGTTGCTTCGGATAGTAAGGATAGAGCTGTGGGGCTACCACCGCAGCCACGCCGGTGGCAATGGGCACGCCACCCGGGTCGCCCACAAACAGCACCCATTCTTTGATGCCGGGACGGCCACCGCCGATCGAAATCACCAGATCAAGATCCTTGCAGGACTTGATGCCATCGAATACCGCGATGCTATCATAGGGCACGGCGTTAACATCGGTCGGGAACATCTTCTTAAAGTCTGTTATAATGACGTTTAGGACACCTTCATTGCCAGCCTTGTAGCCGATATTGACGTAGTCCTCACCATCAACCGCTTCGGGGAATTCGGGACGAATCACGTCCTCAAAAGTCACTTCCATTTGTCCCTGGCCAGTAGCGAAAAGGCACATGAAAATGATCTTGTGTCCCTTGGCGAGGCAATGGCGAGTGAAGGCGTTGGCCATCGGCTGCACCTCCGGTGCCATGGCCGGGTCGAAGTCGTAGGACAGCAGGACTGTCGATCCTTCCGGTAATGACTCGACTTTCTCAAAAACGTCGCGAACGACCAAGGTGGCCTTCTCACGGAACGTAACGGGGAACAGCAGCGGAGCTGCAACCGAAACGAAGATGAAAATAAAGATGACGCGCCGGTCGACTTCCCGTCCCTTCAGAGAGCGAATGAGAAGCCACAGTAACCCGCCAAGAATGATCGTCAGAGAGACGCCCACGCCGATATCATTCAGGGCAATAAGCGGATTTGCGAAAAAGAAATTAGGCATCGCCACCCCCAAGGTAAGTGCGTTCGATGCCAAGGATCAAGCGCAGCGACATGGACACAACGCCAAGGCCGATGCCAATAATGATCGCCCGCTGGCCCGCCAGGTTCGGTGAGTTCATAATCCAGATAGCCAGATTCGGTATCTGGGCGATAGACATCGACTCGGGAACCCAAGCGGTGAGCATCATGCCCAGCGGTGTTCGGCCCAGTAGAATGATGAAAGCCGCCACCAATAGAATTGTCGCTTCCCTATTTTTAGCCCGGAATGCCCGATACGACGCCGAGGCCACAAAGAAGGCCAGCAAGGCGTACATGGTTGAGCCCAATGGCACGAAGACTGTCTGGTAGACCATTTGGAAGTACGATCCCTGGGTTGTAAGCGAGGACGAGATGCCGCCGTCGTTACCGATCTTGAACAATCCGAAAGCAAGCATCGCGAAGAAACCGACGATCGTAACAATTGAGAACGGCCAGTCACGTTGCTTTCGAGAGAGCTTGGTAAAATGTACGCGCAGAAGATTGCCGCCCCCCAGGAAGAACGCAAACACCGCGATTATGTCGAAGAACAGAGTAAAATTCTCCCCGAGCGATTCCAGGGGGGGGAGAAAAACCGAGACGATGAGCACCGTCCCGATCAAGAATGTTATGGCTAGTGGTATTTCTCGCTTCATATTTGGCTCAGTTCACTGAAAAGAAAGAGGTCAGGCCGTTGGCAACGTCAATCAAAACATCAACCTTCCAAATCGTGCCGATAGTCAGGGTGAGTACGCCCACGGCGATGACGCCCATGGCAATCGCCTTGCCGACATCCTGACCCTTGAGGGAACCCAGTTGCTTGGGCTCACCAGACAAGTAAGCGGAGGCGGCAAAGAGCTCCTCCCCGATCAGAGTGAAATCGCAAGCCGCAATAAAGAACGGCAACTGCGCCGGCCGGGCTGTTCCAGCGATCTGAATAGCCCCGACGGAGTTACCAGTCTCGGCCAGGATCAGTGATTCGGCGAAGAAAGCTCCCAGAAGGAAACAGGTCGCCGGTTTCTCACGCACCATGATGCCATCGACAGCGGCTACGTAGCCGAACTGCTCATCGGTAACGTAGTTGACCATGTCGTCAGAATAGGCGTCAGGGCGGCCGGCCGTTTGATAAGCGGTCTTGATCGTTTCGCGCGCCGCTGTCATAACTAACGAACGGGCGACAGGCATGAGAATCTTCGTATCGTATTCAGCCACCTGCTTGGCCACTCGCCCAAGGATAGTTATCGCCGCCAGCGTCTGAACGTCATCCATATCGTGAATGCCAGGGATAAACAGGATCGGTCGACCCATTTCCGTGGCCCGGCCAATTGCCTCATCAACAGCCTCAAGTCCAGCGATGCGACGAACGTAGAGCTTCGTACCCCGCCGGGCCGCCTCAATGTAGAGCATCACGGCCCCGGAGATCACCAGAGCAATCAGGAATAGATATTTCAGATCGAAATTGATCCATTCTCGCTCGGGTCGCATCGGTTGCGTCGGAGGCGAATAGAACGCTGTTACGCTGGTCATGGATGCTACGTGGTAAGAGTAGCTGCGGTCGCTGTCCAACCCGTCGTCGTGGAACGTATTCGCACCCGGAGGCAGCGTCGCGATGGCGACCGGCTCTCCCCCGTCCGTTATGCGAAGCACCTTATAACCGACGATGTGGGAATCCTGAAGCAGATCGTCAATCGATGGCACCCAGGTTAGCACCAAGGTCTCACCGTCGTCGTATTTGTAATCCTCAACAACCACTGAAGTAGGGGGCGCCACGATAGCCGGCGGCGGGGGCACGGCGAGGCTATCAGGGATCGCTCCAGCTTCCTGGCCCATAGCTGCCGAACCAAGGGAAGATATGAGGACAATGGCTGTCAGAAGTACGACGAGACAATCGCTCTGCGATCGACTCGATCGCAGTTGTCGGCAGGTGCCCACTACTTAATCATCCCCAGAAAGTCGTTCAATAAGAAATCGATGCGCCCGATCAGGAGCGACATACGACTCATCACCGTGTAGCCAAACGAGGCTCCAAAAGTAATCATCAGGAAGAAGATACCAACGCGAGCAGTTCCGCCAAAGACCCCGGTATGTTCCTTACTGAAGAAGAAATAAACCAGGCCGGTGAACGTACCTATAATGATGACAAACCTTCCGATAATATCCGCCAGGGCCAGATCGAAACCGGTACCGAATCCCACGGACAAGAGCGGCAAGATGGTCGCCTGGGTCTGGGCCATGATATTCGAAGCCATGTAGTTCATCATCCACAGGCCGCTGGTGGCACCGACGATGAAGGCCAGAGACCAGCGTGACAACCAGCCAATTTTGGGGACCAGACGCAGAAGCATCAGAAGGCCCAGGAAGGCACCAACCCAGAGCATGGGCTCTTCGAATTTGTTATCCCAGAACTTGCCGACGAAATTGTCCCAGAAAAGGGTGACAAACCAGTAGCCAGCCGAAACTCCAACGAATATGGCCTCGCAAACCTTGTACCAGGGGTTGTCCTTGTAGAGGAACGAGATGATCCCCAGAGTAAGGAAAGCGGCCAACCAGAGAGAGAAATGTTCCATAGCTATACTCGCTCCCGCCTAGCTTTTTAGGGCCGATTTGCGGCCACCGATGAAGAAGGCGATATTGCCGATGATTACGAACGCGATTACGACCATGTGGGCAAACGACTGCGACAACATGAACCGCGTGGCTTTGCCGGTATACTCGCAGCGTCGCTCAAACTCAGCCGCGCCACTCATGCCGCCCAGGAGACCGGTTAGCTGGCCGGCGTCCAGATAAGCGTACATGACCGGGGCCTGGACCGCAGTGTTGCCTATGCCCATCAACAGGCCGTAGCGGTCAACAGCGATCTGAACCCATTCCACCGACCCGGGAAAACCGGCCGACAGATTGAAGCCATATTCAATGTTCGAGAAATTCTTGACGTTTCGAACCAGAGGGAGATCCTCGTAGGGAGTACCGGCATAGTCGGTGCTAAACATAGAACTGATATCAGTCCCCATGCGCTGAATCACAAACTCGTTGCCCGTCTGGAAGCCGAGATTGACGTAGTCAACTCCGTATTCCAATCCCTTGGCAGCCATTTCGGGCTCAGCCAGGACCTTATCGATGGCCAGATTGGCCTGCTGCGGTCCTTGAGGCCACAAACCCATCATGATGATCTTCAGGTCGCGCTCAAAACAGAACCGAATAACAGACTCTGCCATCGGCTGTAGTTCTGGAGCCGAAGGCGGATCGTAGTCAAAGGACAAGAGGACCTTTGAGCCCGGCTCCAGCCCATCCATGCTCTCAAAGAGCAAATCAACTTCGGGGGAGATCGCTATCTTCTGCGTAATGGTCATGAACAGCGGCAAAGCGACAGCAATGCCGACATAGAGAAAAACCACTCGCCGCTCGATAAGTC
>CAZHDS010000080.1:0-13551 GCA_964531495.1 uncultured Ignavibacteriales bacterium | reverse complement strand
TTCAGAAGGCTGTGCACTACTCCCTGCCCTACCCGGACGAGAGCAACATCAACCTGTCGTCCTCCGGTAAGGCTGTTGATCAGCCCCTGGGCTTGGTCAATCCGCCGTCGAGCCAGTCACCGGGTATGGTGATCGGTTATACCTGGTATGATTACCAGTCTAACGGTTCTATGGGTCGTAATATCGACTGGGGCTATGATGCCACCACTGGCTACATGGTCCACTTCACCTGGATGTTCCTGCCAACTCGCGTAATTGGCACGGACCGCGCTTATGCTTACACCGCCTATTTCTCGAGCGACAGCACGGTTCCGACCTTTGGCCCGATCCAGGGCTCTGGCGACTACGCCGGTTATGTTGAACTTGACGCTATGGATATTACCGACGCTGGTCTTCACGGCGCCGTGGTTGGTGGTCATAACAATCCCGGTGGCGGTTACGCTGCTGAGATCTACTACGAAGCAGATGACCCGGGTGTTGGCTTTTTCGCCAGTTCCCGTGTAACTGACTCGGTCCAGTGCTACCAAGTTCAGGCCGGTAATGACTATTGCGCCATTTGGCCGACGATGCGCTACCAGGAGATCTCTGGACAGGATCCAGTGACTCACGTATTTGCGCAGACCTCGATGCCTGCGGCTGCTGATCCTCAGGCTATCCTCTACTTCCGTAAGGTTGGTATGGCTAACGCTGGTGACTGGGATTACCCGCCATATATCGTTGATACCGTATTTGACATTGCGCAGGATGTTGCCTGCTCAAATACCAGTGGCAAAATTGCTCTGGCCTGGCTTGCTAACCAGGTCGAGACAACTTTGGCTGCCTGTGATACGTGTTCCGATAACGAAGGTGACTCCGCGATCGTCAACTCCCAGCGGGAAAATGATCTCTACTATCAGGTTAACACCAACTACGGTGCGCCGGGTTTCTGGCTGCCGCGTGTCAACCTGACGAAGAACCTTCGTGACGGGGCAGGCTACTTCCCCTACACCGATCTGTCCGTCCTGATGGGCTCCAATGACGATGTTCACATCGCCTGGTCAGCCGCCGTCTGGGAAGGCCGCGAGACCGGTCTCAAGGACGTTTGGGCCTGCCGCTTGTTCGCCTGGAGTGAGAACAATGGTTACACGACGGGTGGCGACGGTTTTGCTCGCGCCAATATGCAGACTGTTGCGGACCTGAACTACCCGTCGGAGGATTATCCTGACTGTGGTCCTGGTTCCTGGAACAATTTCGGCAGTAAGATGAGCATCTCCGAGTGTAACAATCGTCTGTACTACATGTGGGTACAGTATAACGATGTTCCCAACGGTGTTCTTGATGACTGTGCGCAGCGTGCCTATGACGCCGACGATATTCTCGGTTCCGCTAACGGCGAACTGTACTTGTCGGTTTCGACCACGCTTCAGGGCTGCCTCTGGGATGCCCCGCGTAACTTGACGAACTCCCGTACGAACGGTTGTGACTCACTCCTCGGTACCGGTGGTCGCTGTGACAGTGACAACTGGCCGTCGATGGCGCGTCATGGTTCCAACCACGCTTCGGCTAAGGTCGTTGACTCGATCATAGTTGACCCGTCTGGTTCCTACAATGGTGGATACTACCTCCCCGTCTCGTACATTGCTGACCAGGATGCTGGTGGTATTGTGCAGGACGAAGGTTCCTGGCAGCAGGCCGATGTGGTCTGGTTCCAGCTCGCCTGCGTGACCCCGATCGACACCAAGACTCTGATTCCGTCCCTGACGTCAATCAGTTTCCCCGCCTGGTGCAAGCCGGGTAGTTTTGTCGACACCGGCATGGTCGTTGAGAACACCGGTAACCAGACGACGACTTTCACAGTCGCCACGGCCGTGACTTCGACTCATCCGTCCGGCGCTCTGTCGATTTCGCCGTCCGGCGGTTCGATTGTTGCTGGTTGTGCTTCGGTTCCTCTCCCATTGACCATTGGCTTGGCCAACGGCCTGATTACCCCCGCGGCCGGTACTGCTGAGAAGCTGACAGGTACGATTACCTTCTCGGGCGACTTCGTGGGCGCCCCGCGCGTGATCCCGGTTAGCTTCATCGTTGCTGACACCGTTATCTTTGAAAAATGGGATACGCTGTATTGCAACGACGGTGGCAACGCCCTCGCCCTTTCCGTTGGTAACAATGGAAACTTCGGTGAGAGTGGCGGAGCTACCGGCAAGATCGGCCTGGACTACTGGCTCCAAGGCGAAGTTTGCGCCTGGGATGAAGAGACCGAGGACAATCCGTACCTCGGCGATTCTCGCGTTTATCTGTACGACGGTTCCCCGATCATCTGCCGGGATAACGGTGGCGAGATCGACTGTAACTACTCGATGTTTGATTATGACTTCACCGGTGGTGGCCCGAATGATGGCTTCTACGACGGTGGTTACTTCCCTCGCGAAGATCCAGTGCAGGCCTACCCTGTCTGGATGACCCCTCAGGATACCCCGGACTGCCAGTACACTGTAAGGGAATTCGTCAACCGTGATACCTCGATCTTGATCGAGATGGTCACGATTGCCCCGAACGTTACGGATCCGCAGTACATGGTTCAGGCGACCAAGTTCAGCAACCTTACGGCCACCGCCATTACTGGTTTGGCTATTGGTGAAGGTATCGACTGGGATATCCCGAGTGATAGTTCCTCGAACACATCCGGCTACACGGGCTCCTTGAACCTGATGTATCAGGTTGGTGAAGAGTTCGGTCAGGATTCGATCGCTTGCACTCCTGCCAACCAGCGTTTCGGCGGCCTTGCTGTCCTCAATATCTATGAGGACTTCGTGGATTCCACGACGTCACCGTCTGATGCTCAGTATGGTATGTACGCGATGGACAATGCTACTCAGGTGTACCCGCTGGGTCACTTCTCGCCAGACTCTCTGTTTGGCCATATGACCGGCTTGGCTGGTTTCACGCTGGCTGATTCCAACCAGTACAACGACCTGCACATGATTGCGACCTATCGCGTTGGCCATACGCTGGCCGCCAGCGGTGGTAACCTGATAGTTTACACCCTGTTGGCCACTCAGCCCAGTGGATCCCAGGGTACGTTTGAAACTACGGTTGCCGACGGCAAACAGTGGTATATCGACAACTTCGTCTATGAGTCGCCCACTTGCTGCCAATATGTCGGTGACATCAACCACAGTGGTACACAGGGCGATCCAGAATCTGGCAAGCCTGACATCGCTGACCTGATTGACCTGGTTAGTTTTATGTTCCAGCAGCCATTCCCTTGCCCGGCGTGTAATGACGGTCCGGCTTGTAACCCGACTGATCAGATCTTGCCGGAAGCTGACATCAACGGTGACGGAGCTCCTTCTCCTGACATTGCTGACCTGATTGCCCTGGTTAGCTTCATGTTCCAGCAGCCGTACCCAGAGCCGCCTCAGTGGATCGATTTTGACACTCCGGCGTGTGAAGCGCTCTAGGATTGATTTTAGTTCTATTGGAAACGGCTAATCCGTTTCCAGGATGATGTTTTTGACCACCCCCGTCTTCTGGCGGGGGTGGTTTTTTGGTATTGCGAAACCCAGCCTGCGGCTTATATTACCAGTGGTCATACCCAGCGCTTCCTCTCAAGCCGGACCCGGAAGATACCGATCCCAAACAGTATGGAGCGGTCTTAGATGGCCTGGCGAAAATCGGGCCCTACTGACCCCGAGGGCCGCTTCGCATTGGAATGTGTTATTCAACTGGCCCCAAACAGCGTCGCCACTGGCCGAAAGGGCTGTTGGTGGCACATAGGGAACCAAAGGGGTCTATTTTACATTATGGTAAGTATAAACATTGGACATACCGAACCAGCAGCGTGGAGCAATCAAATGACGAGAGTTACAAGATCGAGGACCTCATCGTTCCTTGTAGTTGTGGCCATCCTTAGCCTGGCCCTTTCGGCTCAGGCGGTGGTATCGCAAGGTGACGAGCCTGCCCGGCCATATGTTATTGAGGGGCTGGTAACGGTCGTTTTTGCGGATGGAGTCGATCTCAGCAGCTACAATGACGGTTTTGGCAAAGCCAGTTTTGCGCTGGCCAGTCTGGATCGAATCATGGACGACCTACAAGTGAATGAGGCGCGCCAGCTTTTCCCATGGGAGAAGAACGGACCGACTCTGGGTTCATCGATGCCGGACTACACGCGGTTCTACGAGATGTCCTACTCAGCCGATGTCTCGGTTGAGGATGTGATCCAGGCCCTATCAAAGAATCCTCATGTGGCCAAGGTTGAGCCGGTCTGGGCTCTGCCGATGTCAGCCACTCCGAATGATCCCTTGTTCAACAGCCAGTGGCACATGACCACCCTGAACATGAACGTGCGGGCGGCCTGGGATCATGAGACTGGTTCTGATTCGATAATCATTGCCATCATCGATTCGGGAGTGAAATATTCTCACAGTGATCTGAAGGGCAACATCTGGGTGAATCCTGGAGAGGATGTCGATGGTGACCGAGTTGTTTACGATCCTGACGATCTTAACGGCGTCGATAATGACGGCAATGGTGTGATCGACGATCTTATCGGCTACGATTTCTTCACCGGCATTAATGACTGTCACGGCAGCGAAGACTGCTCGACCCCTGATCCCAACCCTGATGACTTCAATGGTCACGGCACTCATTGTTCCGGCATAGCGGCAGCCATGACCAACAACAGCACCACTATTACCGGTATGGCTGGCGGCTGGTACAATGGCCACCGCTCCTATCGTGGAGCGCGCATCATGTGCCTTCGGGTCGGTGCTACGGGCACTGATGGCAACGGCTATGTGAATTCCAACAACTGCGGAACGGCCATTCAGTATGCGGCGCGCAATGGCGCTCACATCATCAACTGCAGCTGGGGATCGCAGTATACATCGACGATGGGCGCTGGATTGGCTTTGGTTGACTCGGCTGGAGTGACCATATGTCACGCGGCAGGAAACGACGGGACTATCGATCCTGATTATCTTGATCTTGATCCTGGCGGAGTACAGGTACTTTCGGTGGCTTCAGTCGAAAACAACGACACAAAGTCCGGCTTCTCCAATTATGGCTATGATATCGACGTCTGTGCCTATGGGGGCAATATCCTGTCCACCGTTCCTGGTGGAACCGCCAATTACTGGGGAACTTCAATGTCCTCTCCGATGGTCTGTGGGCTGGCTGCGCTGGTTCGCTCGGCGATGCCATCGCTGTCAAAGTCCCAAGTTGATTCGGTAGTCATCAACACCTGTCATGCCGTTGATGACGTCAATCCAGCTTATGACGGCCAGCTTGGGGCCGGTCGTATTGATGCTGAGGCAGCTCTGGCTGGCTTGGCCAGTGCCCGGTTCACTTCGGACCAGACGGATGGCAACGTACCCTTGACGGTGCAGTTCACTGATCAGTCGCCGTATTTCCCGACGGCCTGGGACTGGGGTTTCGGCAATGGCGATGTCAGCTCATTGCAGAGCCCGCTCTATACTTTTACCGAGCCAGGGGTGTATGATGTTTCGTTGATCGTCGACGACAGCGTCACCCTTGGTCCTGGTGAGGAACATCTCACTGATTACATTTGGGCTCAGGCTGACACGGTTCGTATCGAATCAGTTGAGATCGACCGCGGTGGGGTAGCAACGATGGGCGTATATCTGGCCAATACTACCCCGATCAGTGAAATCCAGTTTACCGTCGATGTCAGCAACACTTATGGTATCACTTACGATTCGTTTTCAGTCGCCGGACTTCGGACAGAGTACTTCGACGATGTCCAGCAGAACGTAACCTATTCTGGCATCAGGGGAATCCTGATGGTAGCGGATCCTCCGAATTCTACGAGCAACTGGTTGCCAGCTGATACGGGCGTTATTCTGAATCTGTATTTCACTTGCCCCAGCTCGGCCACTCCGGGAGCGATTGTGACGATCGATACGGCCAATTTTGGTAACAAGGCCCCGAACTTCACGACCCGTCTGGGCGACTATGTCCCAGTTGTCATTCCGGGTCAGCTGTCGGTTTTGGCCTGCGGTCGGGGTGATCTTACGTGCGATCAGGAAATCGATATTGCGGACCTGATATACCTCGTCAATTACATGTTCCAGAATGGTCCGTGGCCGGATCCATTCTATACCGCCGATGTTGATGGTGATGGTATTGGACCGAATATCGCCGACCTAATCTACTTGGTATCGTTCATGTTCCAGGATGGTCCGCCGCCGCCACCGGTGTGAGCCCGGTAATAAGCTTTCTGAGGCGGGAGTGCTATTAGGCGCTCTCGCCCTCTCCTCGCCAGTATATTGGCCCGAGCCTAACGACGATATCCGCCAAGCTCATAGTTTACCGCCCTTGAGCGTCATTGTCGAGCGTCGATAGTGTTGTGTGACAGCGTGTTGCCGGGCCGTGCGGGATCAGGTAAAACTGAACAGTTTCGGCAGTATAGCCGTCTTTTTTCTGTTGACTGGTGTGTCCCGCCATGCTATCATTTGCACTAGATGGTGGAAGACATATGCCGATCGGATGCGGGCTATACCGCACGGCAAGGAGGTGACGGCTTACGCGCATTGGTAACTTGATTTCGCCTTGTTTAACAGTATAGGAAATTGTTTTCTTTGTTCATATGTATGGAGGCCTTTACAGTATGAAAATCAAGATTCTAGGTCTATTGGCGCTTCTGACGCTCGGCTGTGCCGGTATGGTGATGGGGCAGAGTATTACGGTCGATCATGTTGATGGCGTGACTACCGAGAATACGACCCAACTGATGGCGACCGGGCAGGATATCGTATTCCATATACGAATGGCGGACCCAGATTCAAGCCACAGGGGACTTACTAACGCTTGGCGGATCTACTCCCCGACCGATGCCCAATGGACTACGACGGCCATCGTTGCTACCGATGCACTTACCACTAGTGCTCCGGGTGGTGGGGGTGATTTTGACCTGTTCTATTCCGTATTCCACCGCAGTATCACTGGTAGCGGTTCCGATACTGTGGCTATTGCTGCTGCCATCATGATGAGTCCGGTTGGCATGCCAGCGGGATTCGACTCCATCACCCATACGATCACCATCGGACCGATCGACGCAGGCTATGACGGTGGTCAGCTTTGTATCGACTCCACCTGGTATCCTTCCGGTATCTGGAAGTGGGCTGGCGCCGATGTCTTTCCCTCTTGGGGTGGACCCTACTGTTATCTGATTGATGCCGATGGTACTGATGTTAGCCGGTTGGGCGACAACCTGCCGACCGAATGGTCACTCGGACAGAATTACCCGAATCCGTTCAACCCGACTACCGAGATCGCCTTTGACGTGCCTTCACGTTCGCACGTGACGTTGGCCGTTTACAATGTCCTGGGACAGCACGTGACCAACCTGGTGGACGATACGTACGCTCCGGGTCATTACTCGGCTGACTGGGATGGTACTTCTCAGGGTGGTGGGAGTGTTGCTTCCGGTGTGTACTTCTACCGTTTGGAGACTGAAGACTACATCGAGACCAAGAAGATGATGCTGCTCAAGTAAGAGAGCTTATCAGATGCGATGAAAAGGACCCGCTTTAGGCGGGTCTTTTTTTGTCTATGGATAGAAGTGGTCAGGAACTCCTCGTGACATCAAGTCGCCAGCGCCGGAGTCATCGGTCAGTCGCCGGTACCCAGACCGGCCACGCTGCCGCGTCCCCTGGGATCAGATGCCCCACTCATTAGGCCTGCGGGAGTGATCGCGATCAACTGCAGATCACCATACGGTTCCCGTTCCTGAACGTTATGGCCACGGCCGATAAGATCCTGTCGGACGTCGATGTCAAAGCCGGTCTTTTCGACATAGAGAATATCGGGCAGCCACTGATGATGGAACCGGGGAAGTTCGACAATCTCGTGAGCCTTGAGTCCGAAGATTCGGTGGGAGATGATCGCCTGGGCCACGGTCGTGATGATCCTTGAACCACCGGGAGATCCGAGGACCATGAAGGGCTGACTGTCGAGAAGGATCAACGTGGGTGACATTGAACTGAGCATACGTTTGCGTGGCTCAATCTTGTTGGCCTCGCCACCTACCAGGCCATAGACATTGGCGTGACCGGGCTTGATGGAGAAGTCATCCATCTCGTTGTTGAGCAGAAAGCCGGCGCCTTCAACAACGAGTTTGCTTCCGAAGGCAGTATTGAGCGTGTAGGTGATGGCGACCATGTTGCCAGCTTTGTCGCAGATGCTGTAGTGAGTGGTCTGGTCAGATTCGGCGGCATTGGGGTCGCCGGGGATGGCGCTTTCGGAAGCGCGCGCCTTATCCGGATTGATCTGCGTTCGGCGCTGGTCCAGGTAGGTCTCGCTCACGAGTTGATCGGGGATGGCGACAAAATCTGGATCGCCCAGATGTTCGGCCCGATCGGCGAATGCCAATCGCGCCGCCTCGCAGAACAGGTGGAGATACTGCGGTGACGTCGGTCTAAGCGAGGTCAGATCAAACGGTTCTAACAGCCGCAATATCTGCTCCAGGCAAATGCCACCGGAACTGGGTGGAGGCATAGAAAAAATCTGTAAGGAATCGAAGCGAAAGCGCTGTGGATCGCGCGGCGTGACTTCGTAAGCCGCCAGATCCTTGATAGTGATAAGGCCGCCGTTCGCCTCCATGGTGGCCTGGATCTTTTCAGCTGTCTCGCCCGTGTAGAAGCCGGCTCGCTCATCCTGGGCGATCAGCCTCAACGTGTGGCCCAGATCAGGTTGCTTGAAGAGTTCTCCGGTTCGTGGCAAACGGCCACCGGGCATAAACTGAGCGGCGGTGGCTGGAAAACCGGCCAGGGCGACACGATTCTCAGCCAGCGAGGTGGCCAACCCTTCTTCGATTGTGAATCCACTGTCGGCTAGCATGATGGCCGGAGCTAACAGTGCCGACCATCCCAAACTGCCGAACTGACGCCAGATTTCGTGAAGACCGGCCACGGTTCCGGGTACTCCTGCCGCCAGGGCCCCGTAGGTTGAGGCGTCCGGGATGACTTCTGCTTCCTGATCCAGGTACATCGTCTCGAAAGCCGTCGCCGGGGCAATCTCGCGAAAATCGAGGGCATGCACGGTGTCATGGGCGGCATCCCTCAGTAGGGCAAAACCACCCCCGCCGATGTTACCTGCCTCGGGATAGACAACAGCCAGGGCAAAACCCACAGCAACGGCCGCGTCGAAGGCGTTGCCGCCGTCCGCCAGAACCTGCTTACCAATCTCGGAGGCGATTGGGTCGGCCGTTACCACCATGCCGCGGTCATAGAGCTCGTAGATTTCGATTTGGTCGCAACTGAGAGAAGCTGCCATCAGGATAGCGGTCGTAAGAACCACCACCACCCTGAGGCTAGTGATTGGACTATTCATGATATCCGCCCGTGAGGGTTATGATCTAGTACTTCTGGACCAGGAAGACATGGCCATCTGGGAAACTGATTTCAAGAGGCAGACCTTCGCGTAGTTGCTTGGCGGTCGCCCGGATCGGCTTGGCCTCTTCATCGCCAAACAGATCGGTCAGCTTAACCCGGGCTCCCTTGAACCCTGGCACTCGCAGGTCGGCCTTGATGATGATCTCCTTGTGGCCTGCTTCGAAGCCATCAGAAAGCTCGCCCGGAGGTGGTGCGACGACGAACAACAGGCCCCGTTTGCGGTCCATCTGGAACGAAATGTCCACTGAGGGATCACTGCAATACAGGAAGGTCGAGATATTCTCGCCCTCCAGGATGGACTCGATGAAGCCCAGCTTCTTGTGATTGCCGCCCGAGGCGATGTCGAAGGAGAAGACGTAGAAGTTGCCGCCCAGTCGAGAGGAACAGGCTCCCACAACCTTGACGCCACTCTTGCAGAGCATCTTGACCTTGGTATCATCGGTGGTACGAATCGAACCGTAGACATAGGTTGGGAAGGAGTCAGTCTTGTGGGCGACGGTATTGATATGATAATCGACGGTGGTCTTTATTCGGAAGTGTTTGGCCAAGATCTGACAGTCTTTGAAGTGCTCGTCGTATTTTGGCATCAAGCCGCAGAGGATTACGGTTCCGCCAGCTCGGACGTACTCGACAATCGCTTCCTGGTCTTTGGCGGACATGACTTCGGTGCTGGGGATAAACAGCAACTTGTAGTCCTTCATAGTCTCCCAGACCCGATTCTCACGGACGCCATAGGACAGCTTGAGCCGCATCAGATCGCGACAGAAGCCCGCGGAAGAGTCATTGAGCAAGCGGGGAATGTACGGGAAAGTCTTGGGACCGGCGACTTCGCGCAGCCAATATTGCAGGCGGTTGCCAACCACGGCGATATCAGCCTTGGAGTTCATCTCCTCAAGCCCGATCGCCATCAAGGCTTGATTGAATCGTCCCACGGTCTCATATCCGTCTGAGATGGTGCCATCGCCGTGAAGCGGGGCTCCATACCAGCGATCACGATCGACGAACATATAGTGGTTGAGTCCCTTGAATCCGGAGGCCAGAGCCGCGGCCATGTAGAACCGGCGTTGGCTGTTAGTGACCGGAGCGATGGCATGCTCACGTTTTGGATCTGTGGCCGGAGATCCGGACACAAACGAGGTAGCGAAAGCAAAGCCATACTCAGACTTCAGAAAGCGGGCCTTGACCGACAAGTCGGTATAGTTGCCTGTTCCAGGGAAGACATTGGCTCCCAGGAACGGAGAGCAGTCCTCCGGTACCAGGTCAAAAGCTGGGATTATGTCGCCGGGCTGGAAGTACAGCGCTCTGATGATCAGCGGTTCTACCGTATAGGACTTAAAAATCTCTTCAAGTACGCCAAGATACTCCTTGAGCATGAACTCCCGGAATCTCATCCAGTCGAAAACCTTGGTGAGCTGCTTGATTTCCAGATCATCGAACTTCCGTGGTGGATCAACGGTGCCAAAGGCCGCGTTTCGCTCTTTGTAGGCGGCATTCAGCTTCTTGATATCACCGTACCGCTCCTCAAGAAACGACGGGAAATACTCTGCCAGAACATCAGGATTGTAGTCAGAGCCGCGTCCAGGATGGAGTTGGTTACCAAAGGAAGTCTCGTTGTCCAGCTCGACCATGAAGACTGGTCCGCGAGGATGCACGTAGTTCTTGGTGATCTCGATAAAAGCCTTGAAGAAGCTTCTGAGATGGAACTGGAAATTCTTGTGCAGGTAGCTCGGCAAGTAGCCGCCACCGACGCCGTGATCGGTCGGCAACGGGATTTCCTGGCCCGATGCATCGCGGGCCAGAAACTTGAGATCTTTGAAGAGAAAATCTGGCAGACCGCAATTCGGTAGCTGACCGCCAACCATTGGTCCGGGGCGTAGGATTACCTTGAATCCGAATTCACGCGCCAACTCCAGAAATACTATGAGGTCCTTGCGGGGATCAGTGAGGCCTGCGAAGTCGAAGTGCTTGTCGTTGTCCTGGTGAACATTCCACGGCACGGCCGTGGTGATGATCCTAAAACCGGCGCGCTTGATACGCTCAAAACAGATGGACCAGTATCGCTTATCAATGCGAAAATAGTGTAGTTCAGCAGCCAGTGGGTCAAAGGTTTCTTTTCCAATCGAGAACTTGTTGCCAATTACGCCAAGCATATAAAGCCTTTAGTTTCAACGACTTAAGATTCTAGATTCTCCTCGTGCGACGGTGGTTAATGATACGAAATATGGCCAATAAAGTCAACTACTATCGCCTAATTCGTTGTTGCATAACAGATTAGGGTAGTGTGGGCGAGATGGGCAATGCGGACAATAAAGGTGTGCGTGGTCAACGTTTGCGGTTGCCGGGTGCCGAATCAGGCATCGGCGGCTGGCGGGTCGGTCGGAGCGGGGGGCAGGGTTTCGACGAGGGTCGTGTCGTGATGGCAGTGCCGCACACCGAGGACTATACTGCCGGCGCCGAACATGCTGCATAGCAGGAAAGCGATCACGCCCAGGAAAGGCAGTTCGAAGATCGCGAAGACGAGCAATAGCCCGACAAGCAAATGGGTCTTTCTCACTTGGGCGGAGTCAGGCCTGATGGCCCTGAAAATCATATAGCCGACGGCCATGGCCAGGACGATGCTCCCGGAGTAGAACAGAATACCACCAGATACGCCCGCGAAGCTCGTGATGGGGATCATAATAGTGGCCAGGACCACGAGGACCGCGCCGACCGCAGCTGAGTCTCCGGAGATCATTGAGAAGCCTATCAGAGCGGCCAGGAGGGAGCCAACCAGGACCAGAACACTCAAGAGCGCCACAGCGACCGTCAGGAAGCCTGTAGCGGCTGCTACCGAGAAGCGGTGGCGCAACTGCTGGCAGGCCTCTTCAGTTTGTCGTCGGAAGAGACTCATCATGATGACGCCAAACAGAAAAGCGCCGAGCAGCTCCGCCAGGAACTGAATCAAGCTGGCGACAAAGGTGGAATCGTTTTGATCGGATTCATCCGGTTCCAGGGCGATCGTTTGGCCCAGGACAGTAACGCCCCCCAACGAGTCGATATGGAGCTCAGCACTAGCGTTGTAAGTGAGGTCGCCGCCGATTACAGCCGGGGGAAGGATCGTGATCTTCTCTCCCTCAAGCTTCACATCGCCGTCGATCTGGCCGCTAAGTTCGATCGTCTCGCCAGCGAGGTCCACGTCGCCAAGCACGGTGCCGCCGACGGTGATCATGGCCCCTCGGACAAAAAGATCGCGACGGATGACAGCTCGACTGGTAACAACGGTCTCACCCCCAAAAGCCATCACCGAGCGTTCGACGAAACCATCGATCTCGCTCCGGTAGCCAAAGGTACGAATGGACCCGCCGACCTTGCCGCGATGGTCGAATTCATAGGCGGAGACCATGATGGAGCCGGACACTTCGCCGGCATTGGTCACGCGATAGCCGGAGACCAGTAGATCGCCACTGATGACACCTTCGTTGGTGAATTTGGAGGCGGCGGCCAGGAGATCGCCGCTGACTCGGTGAAGCGACGAGTATTGTACATTATCGCCACTGCCAAAGGTGAGAGCCTGAACTGACGATAGCCCGACAATCAGGGGTGCTATTAGCAGTAGTCCCCAACGCAGGCTCGATCTCGAGATTGTTCTTGTCAGTTCCATTCTACTCCAATGATACGAAATCACTGCCCGACAGTTGTCTCAAAAACCAATATTGTCCCGGCGGATCCTGCCGTCAATCCAAAAACCACACACACTGCGTGTGTTCTTCCGCTTCGCGCCGATTCCATTGGCGGTTCAGAAAGTCGTTTGGGGCTGCCGCCGCGCCGGGCGAGAGAATTGGCACGTGGAGAATGTGCCCCACCCTTAAGGGTGGATTCGCCCACAAACCGCGCCATTCCTTCGGAGGAACCGGAACTGGCTGTCCGGACAACTGGCTGAGAGCCTATCGCAGGTCAGGCATTTTCGACTCAAGGCGTGTTGGAGCGGCTATTTAGTCCTAAAGGGCCGATTTGAGCGGCTAAAGCCCTGTGATTCATAAACAAACCTAAGGAGTAGCCGATATATCCACTATAACTTGGATTGCACTTGTGAGAATATACCTAGACCGAAATAAAACTCTGATGCCCCGAAAAGACAGCATGTTTGTGCTGGCAAGGGTGATCGCGTGGCTGACTATCT
>CAZHDS010000079.1:0-13769 GCA_964531495.1 uncultured Ignavibacteriales bacterium | reverse complement strand
TCTTCCAAACCGACAACATCGTCATCGGCCGGTATCTGTCGATGGAGGCCATCGCCCTTTTTGCCGTGCCAGCGGCTATCGTGACCCAGCTACGCAACTCGATCAATGCCATCGCGGTTCCGATTGTACCGACGATCAGCCACATTGAAGCCGAGCAGGATGAGTCGCAGGTGATGGCTATTTACCACAAGTCGACCCACTACCTCTATTATCTCTGCGGCTTCATTTGCATTTGTTTATTGGTCTATGGTGCCCCGTTCATTCTGCTGTGGGTCACGGAAGATTTCAGGGAGTCGATCCCGATTCTGCATATCCTGGTGATACCGGCTTGCATTTATCTGCCTCAGATGGTGGCCAACTCGGTTCTGTTCGGCGTTTCCCGGCACAAAATCCTGCTCTACATCATTTCGGCGGAAGGGCTCTCAAATATCATTCTGTCGGTAATCCTGGTGCAAAGCATGGGCATCGTGGGTGTAGCCCTCGGCACAGCGATTCCGCAAGTCATAATATACTTGTTCATCTACCCGGTCGTATTTCATCGGGCGATGAACTCCGATGTGTCGCGATTCTATAAGATAGCCCTCAGGTCGAGCGCGCTGGCGATTGTGTTCGCTCTGCCAGTGGCCCTGGCGATGAACCGGCTGCTGCCCCCCGATACGTGGGCGTACCTCATTGTCGATTGCCTAACGGTGACGGTGTCAGTCCTGATCGGATTCTTCGCTCTCATCCTGGAACCACAGGATAGGACGACCCTGTTGAGCAAGCTGAAGGTAGCGTTGGGACGCAGTTGAGATTTGATTTGGGAACGATGAATTAGTATGACCAGACAGTACGTCACAAACCGAAAACTGGGCATGACCGTCCTGATCCTGTTGTGTCTGGCCGGGGCTGTGGGAGTTATGTTCCCGCCGCACGTCTACCCGATCGCGGTGGTGTTGGCAGGGCTGGTCCTGGCTTTGATGATCTACAGCCCAATCTCGGCTCTCATGATCTACCTGGTCTTCTTCCTGGCCTGGCCGCAGGAATGGGCGCCTTACTTCAATTATCTGCCGGCCATCACCGAACGAATCGTGGCCTTCATGGCTATCGGCAGTATGGCCATCACGATGCTGGTCCGCCAACGCACGGGGTTCTACGTCGGGATTGTGGGCTATGGCTTCATCGCGCTGTTCGTCTCATTCGTCCTGAGCGCCTTCACGGCCTTTTACTTGACCGCCGCCAAGGATCAGCTGATCGATGTACTTCGCCTGTTCACGGTTTTCGTCCTGATAGCCAATGTCTGCGATACTGCAAAGAAACTGAAAGCCGTGGCGTGGCTATACTTTGCCTCTGTAGGCATCATGTCCACGATTTCCGTGATCAACTACTACAACGGTATTACTCAGTATACTATGGGTATCACGCGGGCGTTGGGGTTGGGGGGCAGCTATGGCGATCCCAACTCCCACGGCTCGACCATAGCCTACGCTCTGCCGGTGATGTTCTATCATCTGAAGGCCACAACCAATCGACTGGAGAGATACATCCTCATTGGGTTCGGCTTGATCGGTTGCTGGAACATCATTCTGACCGGCTCACGGACGGCCATGGTGGGCGTCCTATTTGTTGTCGGAATTGTCGTCTGGCGTTCGAAAAACAAGATCGCGTATGCTCTTATCGGACTTGTTCTCTTGATCTTTGCCTATGTGGTCATGCCCGAACAGTACAAAGAGCGATTTGCTTCGACAACTGACCTTTCTTCGGAGACCGCTGCCTCAGAGTCAGCCCGAGGCCGAATTGAGGGACTCGTCGATGGCTTCAAACTCTTCATGATGAGCCCGTTGACCGGCATAGGAGTAGGCTGCTATTCTGATGCTCGGCATCAAGAGTTCGGGACATACCTTGCGGCCCATAACCTACTGGGCGAACTTATCGCCGAGGCCGGTTTTCTGGGACTGGTGGCTTTCTCATTTTTCGTGTGGGCCATTTTCAGATCCATCAAGGACGCCCGGACCTACTTGCGTTCGAGGCAAGCCTCTTCTGATGCCCGATTCCTATACGGACTCACTGAAGGCCTCTATATTTCATTTCTGATGCTATTTCTTCTGGGGATGGCGGCCCACAATCTCTACCGCTACAACTGGTATTTCTTCGCGGCCCTCGTAGCCGTGACCGTCCGAGTGATGTACTTTCCGGATCCCGATGCCTCAGAGGCTGAGGTCGCGGAGAGCGAGAGACGCTTGCTTGAGGAGGAGGATGCATCGTGAGAAGTAACATCTCTGCCCTCAGCTCAGCCTTCGTGGAGGACAACCCGTGGATTTGATCAAGCCGCTATCGCAGCACATATTCATTCCGCTCTCTTATCATCGGGAGGGTTTTGACATCCCCCCTCGCGTTAAGAGACTCGAGAAGTCGCAGTACTTCTCCGCTGATGAACTGCGGGAGCTTCAATGGCAAAAGCTGAGCCGCATGCTGAAGACCGCTTACAATGATGTGCCCTATTATGGCGAGCTCTTCCGCCGTGTCGGACTCGAGCCGGAAGACATCCGCAGCGAGGATGATCTACGCCGGGTTCCGGTCCTGACCAAGCAGGATATACGGGATAGTCAGGACAAACTGATCTCGACCAAGTACCGACGCGATGAAATGTTTGCCAAGAAAACGGGTGGCTCGACCGGGGTGCCGTTGCAGCTCTATTGGAGTGTCCCGGCAACAGCGGCGAAAAAATCGGCGACCGTCCGGCATGATGCCTGGACCGGCTATCGTCCGGGAGAGAAGCTCGCGATCCTGTGGGGTGCTGATCCGAATCAGGGCAGTTTGCGCTTCAAGATCTACAATTTCCTGGCCATGCGTCACATCGCGCTCGACACTCTGGACATGTCTGAGGAGAAGACGAAGGACTTCCTGGACCAGATCCGGCGGCGCAAGATTCGCTTTCTCTTCGGACACGCCCGGTCAGTCTATATCCTGGCGCTCTTCGCCAGGGACCATGGCATCACCGGCTTGCCCCTTGAGAGCATCCTTACTACCGCCGAGGTCCTGACCGAGGAGACGAGGGCAACAATCGAAGAAGTCTTTCAGGCCCCCGTCTTCGATCGTTATGGTTGCGAGGAGTTGAGTGTCGTTGCCTCAGAGTGCGAAGCTCACGATGGCCTGCATGTGAACGCCGAAAACCTCCTTCTGGAAATCGAGGGCGGTGATGAGCAGGAGCCCGGCGAAATCATCATTACGGACTTGGTCAACGATGGCATGCCGCTCATCCGCTATCGTACCGAAGACATGTCAATGCTCATGCCTTCCCCCTGCGCCTGCGGTCGAACCCTTCCACGTCTGAAGCGAGTATATGGTCGTCAAACTGATTTCCTGTACACGCCGGAGGGACGCATGCTTTCTGGTGTGTCCACGATGGATCATCTTGCCATAAATATCCCGGGCGTATGGCAGGTCCAGGTAATCCAGGATCGGATCGACCATCTTCATTTTCGGATCGTGCGCACTGATCAATTCGACGAAAGTAGCCTCCGCAAGTTGTCCGAGTTGGTACCGAAGTTCTTCGGCGCTAGCATGACCTACGACACAGAATATGTCGATGCCCTCAAGCGCACACCGCGGGGCAAATACCAGTTCTCCATCTGCAAGATCGGAAGGCCTGGCGCACAGTCATGAATGTGATCGGCTGGGTGGTAGCGTGTGCAACGGGGCTGCTCGTGGCAGCCACGGTATATCTCTATGCCTTGGCCATAATCGGTCTGCTTTTTCGACAGAACCCGTCCCCCTGTTCACGACCATGGCGCTTCTTGATTCTGGTTCCGGCCCATAACGAAAGCGTAGGCATCATCCCTACCCTTGAGAGTATCGGCCAGGTTTCAGGGACCCACTCAGCCCGCACGTTGGTAGTAGCCGACAATTGCACTGATGATACAGCTGCGATTGCCCGCCGGTGCGGGGTCGATGTCGTTGAGCGGACAGATCCTGAGCACCGAGGTAAGGGCTACGCCCTGCAATGGGCGATGAGCCAGGTCGAGCTTGATGATTACGATGCCGTCGCGGTGGTCGATGCTGACACGACTACCCTCCCCAACCTGCTGGAGGTGTTGGCCGGAGCGCTGGAGAACGGGGCAGATGCGGTTCAGCTATGCTACCAATTCACCTATGACAATACCTCCGGGTTGTCACAGTTGCAGCACCTTGCAAGTCTGGTGGAGAATCAGTTGTTTCACAAGCCTCGGGCTCTGCTGGGTCTGGCGGGATTTCTTCGGGGCAGCGGCATGGCTGTAAAAAGCGAAGTTCTTCGAAATCACCCGTGGGACTCCCACTCAATCACAGAAGACATTGACTACTCGCTGCAACTTCTTCGGAGAGGCTATACCGTTGACTTCAGTGCAGCTGGCGCTGTCTTCAGCCCGGCCACGGTCGACTACGACCAGGCTCAAACTCAGAAATCGCGATGGGCGTCGGGTACGTTCGGTCTCATTGCTGACCACTTCCTCCCCCTGATCCGGGCCGGTCTCAAGGGTCGGCCGATTCTCATCGAAACTGCCCTGGCGCTGTTGCTCTTCAGTCGTCCATTGATGGCCTACCTCGCGGGTGGCCTGGCCATCATTGGCTTGATCGTCCCGGACCCGCTCCGCTGGCCAGTGGTGATCACCAATCTTGGCATCGCCGCCCTTCTGGTCGGCTACCTGCTATTCGGCGTGGTCCTGGCCAAGGGGCGCAAGCCGGTCTGGCGAGCTCTGGCCAATCTGCCCATATTCGCATTCTGGTACCTGATAGTGCAGGTGAAGGCCGTCTTTGGTTTTCGCCGTGATGACTGGCAGCGCACGGAGAGGAGGGACAATGGCTGATCAAAAGATAATGCATCTCCGCTCCGGAAGCTTCTATGGTGGTCCCGAACGTCAGTTGCATCATCATGCGCTGGCCATGAAGGACTCATCATTCAGCATCGCCATCGCTAGTTTTTCCGAAGATGGTCAGAAGCCATCCTTCCTGGACACCATCGCGGCCGATGATATCGCGATCCACCATTTTGTCACCTCGAGCTCCTACGATGCTCGCGCCGTGGGCCTGCTTCGCCGCTACCTTGTCGAAGAGAAGATTGGTATTCTGTGCACGCACGACTACCGCGCCGATCTGATCGGCATGCTTGCCAGACGTGGCACTTCGGCGAAATGGCTGGCCTTTTCGAGAGGTTGGACCCGTGAGAACCTCAAGACCAGGCTGTTCCATGCGGTCGACAAGATCATCATTCGCAGTGCCGACCACATAGTGGCAGTCTCGGCGATGCAAAAAGAGTGGCTGGTTCGGCTGAAAGTACCACCATCGAAGATTAGCGTAGTCCACAACTGCATCAACCCGACCCACTTTGCCTCGGTGGAGGCGGCCAACCTGCGAGATCGTTTTGATCTTCCCGAGGACAGTCTCACGGTTGTTTCCGGCGGGCGCTTCAGTTCAGAAAAAGGCCAGGGGTTTTTCGTCCGGGCCGCGGAGCAGGCGTTGGCAAAGAACCGGCGCCTGCACTTCATGCTCTTCGGCGAAGGCCAGGAGCGGGAGCGGATCGAGCGACTGATAGAGAGCAAGGGATGTCAGGACCGGATTCTCTGCCCCGGATTTGAACCCAACCTGGCAAGCTGCCTCAAGGGGGCTGACATGCTCGTGAATCCGTCGCAATCGGAGGGCCTGCCAAATATCGTTCTGGAAGCCATGGCAATGGACTTACCGGTCATCGCCACTGCGGTCGGAGGTGTACCGGAATTAATTGAAGATGGCATCGACGGCATTCTTGTCAAATATGGCGATCAGGCCAACCTGACATCGGCCATTCTCCGACTGGCCGATGATGCTGACTATCGAACTGCTCTCGTCCGCAAGGCAAAGCAAACCGTGGAAGAGCGGTTCTCCTTCGATCAGCAGGCCTCGGCTCTGACCCGGATCTACCAAGGGATGACGCCATGATCCATATCGCCTTCCTGATCGACATGATCCATTCGCCAAACGCTGGGACGGAGAAGCAGTTGCTAGGGGTGATTGAAAGACTCGATCGCAGCCATTTTGAGCCCCACCTGCTATGCCTGAGAGATAGTGAGTGGCTGGGCGGCGCGAAACTGCCATGCCCGGTAACGATCCTCGGCTTCAATTCGTTCTTTGGTCGCGACTACGGACGCTGCGGGCATCAATTCACGAGCTACTGCAAGAAGCACGAGATTGATCTGATCCAGACGCTTTTCCATGATAGCAATATCGTGGGTACACTCTGGGGAAGAAAGTTGTCCCGCCCTAAGATGATTGCCAGTCGGCGCAGTCTGGGGACCGGATATTGGCACAGTTGGAAAGAGATCCAAATCCTGCGCTATCTCCGAAGACACACCAATCACTATCTCGCCAACTCGCGCGCGTGCGGTGACGAAGCCACCAAAGTCGAAGGACTCAACCCAGAACTGGTCTCAGTCATCCCCAATGGCCTCGATGTCGAGAAAATTCAAGACCCCGGATCGGTTCACCGAAGCGCGACTCGCGCACGCTGGGGTTTCGCCGATGACGATATCGTGATCGGGACAGTCGCCAATCTGCGCCCGATCAAGAATCTGCCTTTCCTGGTTGAAGCGGCTGCGACAATTACTCAACGTCATCCCCAAGCGAGGTTTGTCATGCTGGGCGAAGGCGACTGTCGGCCACAGCTGGAGGACATGATCGCGGCCAATGATCTGACGGGAAAGGTGGTTCTGCCCGGCCGCTCGACCGATGTCACCAGAGAGCTTTTTTCTTTCGATATCGCCGTTCTCTGCTCTCAGAGCGAGAGCTTGTCCAATGCCCTGATGGAGTTCATGGCCGCTTCCCGACCCTGCCTGGCCTCCGATGTCGGTGGCAACGCCGAGCTGATTTCCAGTCCTGAGTTAGGCGTGATCTTTCCGCCAGGAGATCTGAACAAATTCGCATCCGCTCTGGATGACTTCATTGTCAGCGCCGATAAGCGTCGTGAAACCGGCCAGGCGGCTCGATTGCACGCCGAAAAGACATTTTCCTGGAAGAGCGTAATGAGTGATCTTGAGGCCACATATCGCCGATTGGCAGGCTCCTGAAGCCCCCAGAAGCTGTCGCAGAGGTTGGTTCAGTGCAAATACGAGACATGCAAGTGTGACTTTGAGTCACCCTCCTATTCGTAACGACGACAACAGCTTCAGGCACGGCAAGCAAAACTTAGCGCGGTCCTTGAACATGCCTCCTGGAAACCGCTCAGGCGCCCTCATCAGGCCCGCCACCAAACCCCGGTGGTAGCTTGCCCTTGCGCTTGTTCGTCGGGATCGTGGCTCGGGGCACGGTTTTTGATTGTTTTGAGATGGATCAGAGCATATAAAAGGGTTGTAAAAACAGGGTTCGACCAATCTTATCACGGCTGGTGAGGACGAAGTCCAGTTACGTTCTCGCAGCGAGGGATGCAAATATTATGATCGATTGCAACGCGTCGCGCAGGCGCGCTATCAGCAGTGTATGGCCCATATCAGTTGGGCTTGTACTTAGTGTCATGCTTCTATTCTCGGCTGTTACTTTTGGAGCTGACCTTACGCCAAGTGTCAATTACTTCAGCTTTGACTACCACGGTACCGCCATGAGCGATCAATTGGACTCGATTGTCGCCGGGCGATATGAGATTCTCGTAGCTGATGGCTCTTATGGCTCAGCATACGTCAACAAGTATAACGACCTCCATGCCTGGGATCCTGACATGGAGTATTACGTATACCACAATTTCAATAACCCGCAATATGGCTCAGCCAGCCAGGGGCCACTGAACGACTACGCCGGCCCCCGAATGGAGGCGGACGGTCACGACTCGACCCACATGTACTGGCACTCGGAAGACTACACCTCGACCGACTGGGGGCATTACGAAGCCTACGCCACCAGCGAAGTCGGCTCACGCCTGCGCACCTACAATGGTACCCGGCCCCTGGTGAACAATACCGACATGAGTTTCATCCACCACTATATCGATTATGCCCAGGGTGTGAGAGATCACCACTCCGGCCGTAACTATGAAATAGCTGGTGTCTGGTTTGACAACATGGCTGTCCCCCAGCCATTGGGCGTGGGCAATAGTAGCACGGGACGACACTGTCACGAAACCTCCCTCGGTGGACCGACGGCGCAATACGGCAACTGGACTAACTCTCCCTGGCAGACGGCTTATCGCGATACCGTATTGCTCAAGTACATGTCGATAATCGGCGACAGCCTGAAAAATAGACTGAATCTGAAGGTCTGTATCAATGCCATGGGCTGGGGCTACGGACTTTACACCCGCCATGCTTCGGGCTATAACCCAGAATACTTCAATCCCACCCTGGCCAAACCTGTCAACCGCGAATACGAGTTCGGCCTCTCGCCCCACGATCACAACCAGGCTTTGCTCTGGCCGGGACCGACCAATTCGGCTAGTTCAATAGTCACCTCGACCGTAGCCGCTGGATACAGTCCGATCGTGATCTATGCCGGTATGGTAGCCAGCTCCCCACACGATATGGAACACTGGTTCAGCCCAGGACAAGGGTATCTGGAGTACGGTTTCCGCGACTACTGGTATGATTGTCTCGCCATGTACTACCTGATCAGAGGCCGTACAACCTATATCTCATTTGCCAACAAGCCCGAGGCGCGCCTCGAGGTACTCAATCAGCTAGACGGTGCCTACAGTGACGGCCGCTGTGTGGCAGCTGGCAATCCGGGCGACTCGTGTTACTGGATTGACGCCCTGGGCGAACGGGTCGGTCGCGACGGAAACAGCTCGCTCTGGGACACTGACGTAGTCAACTGGTATGCGGCTTCCGTGGACTGCCCGGACTGTCAGATCACAAACGGTTTTGGCAAGGATGCAGACAGTCAGAATTGGGTCATCTTCAGTCGCCGCTGGTCCGGCGATGATGGCTATGAATACATGACGCTGCTCCGGCCTGCTGGTGTAGACCAAGAGTCGTGGGCGGGCAGCCACTCCCCTATCGTTACCCTGACGGACGGACCCTGGCAGAAAATGGACCAGAGCGGTTCCTGGAGCTCAAACATCACGACCGATCGCTTCGAGAATGGTCGTGGTGGAATCTACCGCCGGGCCTCGGGCGAGTGTGCCGTGCCCTCCAGCGTTCCGACCCTCTCATCGCCAGCCAACGGAGCCAATGTAACCACCACGCCGACCCTTTGCGTTAACAACTCGACCCCATCCGGCGGCTGTTCGCAGAGTCAGAGCTACCAGTTTGAAGTGTTTTCTGACGTTGGCCTCACCACGCGTGTGGCGGGACCTTCAAACGTCAGCGAAGGCAGTTCGACATCCTGTTTCACGCTCTCCTCGGCCCTGCCGGGCGGCCGACAATACTGGTGGCGGGCGCGGAGCTACAATGGCACGGCCTATTCGAACTGGATGGGTCCATACACGTTCTTCACGCCCAACAGTGCCCCCTCAACACCCACTGCCGTATCACCGGCAAACGGTAGTCAGGTGGGAACCACCAATCCCACGTTTGTGGTAGGATCATCCCAGGATCCCGATGGTTCCTCGATAGTATATCAGTTTGATGTTTCCCTATACTCAAACTTCTCGAGCTTGATTGCTTCGGCCTCCTCCGTTGCGGACACCGCCTGGACGACTCCGACGTCATTGGCTGCCGGGAATTCTTACTACTGGCGATGCCGGTGCACCGATGGAATCGATTGGTCCGGGTACAGCAGTGTCTTTTCTTTCTCGGTGGTGGTGAACAGCGCCCCTGTTCTCAACGGACAGATGACACCCGATCAGGGTGATACGTTGTTGGACAACTCTCCGGTGTTGACTGTCGAAAACGGCGCCGACGCCAACTTCGATCAGCTGAGCTATTCGTTTGAGCTCTGGGATGCCGTTGGGGCCAGCACTCTGGCCTACGAGAGTGGCATCAGCGAAGGCAGCGGCAGCACGAGCTGGACGATACCGATCAGTCTGACCCCAGGGACTTACTATCGCTGGCGGGCACGATGCTACGACGGCCTAGCCTATTCAGGGTGGACCGATCTTGTCCAGTTCCTGGTTATTAGCGCTGATGGCTGCCAGACGCCTCCCAGTACACCTGTCCTGGTGAGTCCCGCCGACGGGGCTGAGGCAGGCACCACCCAGCCCCAACTGTGTCTCGAAAACTCCACGCCCTCCCCCTACTGCTCGGAAGACCTCACCTATGTGTTTGAAGTCACTGACGACCCGAGTGGGCCGATTTCGAGTGCCGAGGGAGGCGGGACGACTTGCGCCATGGTCGGGCCTTCCTTGCAGGCAGGTCACACGTACAGCTGGCGAGCGCGGGCCTACAACGGTACGGCCTATTCCCCCTGGAGTGATTACTTCCAATTCACAACGCCCAATTCGCCTCCCCCGGCCCCGGCCCCTGATCTTCCTGGCAATGGGGACGAAGTGGGAACGCAGCGCCCCCTTCTCGGAGTCGTACCAGTGACGGATCCCGACGGCTCAGCGGTCTCCTATCACTTTGAAGTATCTCTGGAATCAGACCTGTCCCCTCTGGTCTCTTCCGGCTTCTCGGACACTTCCTCGAACTGGATCGTAGATGGCGTTCTGATAAACGGCTATCGCTATTACTGGCGAGCTCGCGCTTACGACGGCATCGACTACTCCCCGTATTCATCGACATGGCAGTTCACGGTAAACACTGGTGGCAACGAACCGCCGATAATTCCGACCTTGCTAACACCATCGAACGGCGCGACTGTTCTTGAAGCACCGATCGTGGCATCCGTTGAAAACGTGAGCGACCCAGATGGTGATGAAGTCTTCTATGATTTCTATTTGTATTCTGATCCCTCGCTGACTCAGTTGGTGGATGGCCGCCGCGACATACAGGCCGGATCGGGAGAGACCGCTGTCAACTTCTTCACATATGATACGCCGATAAACAACCAAATCTACTACTGGTACGTGCGCGCCCATGATGGATCCGAATGGAGTGATCCTTCGAATCCTGGCTGGTTTCGATATTTCAGCTTCGCCACCGGTGTTGAGGTGAGCGAGCCGATACCTACTGACCCGGCCGATGGAGCTTCCTTCGCCACCACACAGCCCACTTTGCGCATAGTGAACATCACGGACCCCGGTGATCATACCTACGTTTTCGATGTTTCCACCGACACCGGGTTCGTGCGCCAGATCGCCTCTTCACCTGAGATTCTTCAGGGCGACGGTGGTTTCACGGAGTGGCAATTGCCAACCCCTCTGCCCTCCGGGAAGACCTATTATTGGCGCTGCAAAGTTGACAACACCGCCTCTTCCGCCACGTGCAGCTTCTCGATCAAGGCCGAAGTTTATGTGTATCCGAACCCGTTTAGCCTGTCTTCAGGAGAGCCGGCCACCTTCCAGTTGCTGCCTCAACCGACCGACCTTCTGATCCAGACCGTCTCCGGTGATCCGGTACTGCTGGTGGAGAATGTCAGCGGCCAGTGGCAATGGGATGGCCGCAACGAGTCGGGAAACCAGGTGTCCGTGGGGGTCTATCTCTGGTTCGCCAGCAATGGCAGTTTCAGCGGGAAGATCGTGGTCAAGCCCTAGTTGTACGTTGCGATTAACCCAAGATTGTGATTGATGCACATTGTGTTCTGGACTAGATTGAGAGATGGATCTCTTTGTGGAGCCTCAGGACGGCGAAGATCAGGCCAATAGCGGCATCAAGCCGCTGGCTGATCGTTTGCGACCGACGACCTTCGACGATTTCGTTGGCCAGGAGAAAATAGTCGGCCCAGGGACTCCTCTCCGGCAGGCGATTGAGAACGACCGAGTCGGCTCGATGATCTTTTGGGGCCCTCCCGGCAGCGGCAAGACAACCCTTGCCCGTCTGATTGCCAGGGCGACGAGCGGCCAGTTTGTTCCGTTCTCAGCCGTTACGACGGGAATCAAGCAGGTCAAAGCAGTCATCTCGAAGGCGGGCGATTACTACCGCCTAAGCAACCGTCGGACCTATGTGTTCATAGACGAGATCCACCGCTTCAACAAAGCCCAGCAAGATGCGTTTCTCCCCTACGTCGAGTCAGGTGACATCGTCCTGATTGGAGCCACGACCGAAAACCCATCGTTCGAAGTCAACTCCGCCCTCCTCTCACGGCTGCGCGTCTATGTTCTCGGTCGTCTCAGCCCGGAGGCCATCACCACCATCATCCAGCGAGCCATGGCAGACCACGATCGCGGATTGGGGACGTCCGGCTTGAGCGCCGATGATGAAGCATTGCAGTTCATTGCCGCCGCTGCCGATGGTGATGCCCGACGCGGTCTATCGCTACTGGAAACCACGGCCGCTTTCGTCGGCGAGGGTCAGCTGATCGATACCAAGGCTCTCCGTCTAGTGCACCAGAAAAGCATTGCCATGTACGACAAGGCTGGCGAAGAACACTACAATCTGATTTCGGCCCTGCACAAGACCATCCGCGGCGGTGATCCGGATGCTTCGCTGTACTGGCTGGCTCGGATGTTAGACGGTGGTGAAGATCCGATGTACATATTGCGCCGATTGGTACGCTTCGCTACCGAGGACATCGGCCTGGCCGATCCCTACGCTCTAACGATCACTCTGAATGCCCGCGATAGCTTCCACTTTCTCGGCTCACCCGAGGGTGAATTGGCAATAGCCCAAGCGGTGGTCTATATGGCCTGCGCGCCCAAATCCAATTCGATTTACACCGCATTCACTAAGGCTCAAGCCGATGCCCAGGCCAAGGGCTCTCTGCCGGTCCCCCTGGCTCTGAGAAATGCCCCAACAACGCTGATGAAAAAACTTGGCTACGGAGTTGGATACCAGTATGCTCATGATCATGAGGATGGGCTCACCAGCCAGGAGTATATGCCTGACGAATTGAGCCACCGAAAGTATTACTGCCCAGGCTCAGCCG
Organism: uncultured Ignavibacteriales bacterium; assembly: GCA_964531495.1. Classification (GTDB taxonomy): domain Bacteria; phylum Zixibacteria; class MSB-5A5; order GN15; family FEB-12; genus DAOSXA01. The sequence continues at coordinate 893 of CAZHDS010000079.1, read as the reverse complement.
GTCGAGAGCAGAAGCTGGTGGAGTACTTGGAGAAATACAGAGAATATCGTGCTCAAATCAGAGAAAAGGGCAAGGACCAAACCTCAGAGCCGGGATGACTCATTTCCCGACTTGAGCCTTACTGATCGCCAACGGCGGGAGCGCCAATTCTACAACGAGTATTCGGCGCTGCACCCGGTCGAGTCGGTGTCGCTCGACCCCGTCCTGGGAGATACAGCCCGTCCCTGGAACTCATACTGGACAGTCTATCAGATTGTTCGCGATTATCGTAAGACCTCCCCCCAGCGCTTGCTGGACTTTGGCTGCGGCACAGGTGTGGCTGCCCTTCGATACGCTAGCCTGGGCTACGAAGTCCACGGTTTTGACATCAGTGAGCGCAATATCGAATCCTGTCGGCAGCTGGCCAAACGTCACAACTTGGCCGAACATACTCATTTCAGGATCCAGGCGGCGGAGAGACTGGACTTTGAGAGAGATTACTTTGATATCATTGTGGGAATGGATATCCTCCATCACGTAGACGTCCCGCGCTCGATGGAACAAGTGCGCAAGGTTCTTGCCCCTGGAGGGCTAGCTGTCTTCCGCGAATGGGTCGAAGTCCCGCTTTTTGAGAGCATACGCAATAGCAGCCTGGGCCGACGACTCTTCCCCAAGGAGGCTTCATTTGAGACCCACATAACCGAGGACGAGAGGAAACTTAGCGCGGACGACCTCCAGATCATTGAGACCGGCTTCAAAGACTGCCGCGTCCTGAGATTCGCCATTTTCTCACGTCTGCGCCGGATTCTACCGGAACGAGCGGGCACACGATCCTCCCGGCTGGAGCAGTTCGATCATTATCTGATAAGGAAGTTGCCGTTCGTGCGGACTCTTGGAGGAGAAGCAGTACTGGT
>CAZHDS010000078.1:0-13793 GCA_964531495.1 uncultured Ignavibacteriales bacterium | reverse complement strand
GATCGACTTCCACAGGATTTCATCCTTGGAGACACAGCCGCTGAGTACCGGAATGCCGGAAATCGCCAGTGTGGCGATCAACATTGTCATGTATGTAATCGGCAGGTACTTCTTGAGGCCGCCCATCTTGCGCATGTCCTGCTCGTTTGACATAGCGTGGATCACCGATCCTGAGGCCAGGAACAGCAGCGCCTTGAAGAAAGCATGCGTCATCAGGTGGAAGATTCCAGCCGTAAACGCGCCGACACCGCATGCCAGGAACATGTAGCCCAACTGGCTCACGGTCGAATAGGCCAGGACTCGCTTGATGTCATTCTGGGCCAGGCCGATGGTCGCGGCGAAGAGAGCAGTAGCAGCACCGACGATAGCGACAACCATCAGCGCGTCGGGCGCCATCAGAAATAGCACGTTCGACCTGACGATCATATAAACGCCCGCCGTCACCATGGTGGCCGCATGGATCAACGCCGAAACAGGTGTGGGACCTTCCATGGCATCGGGTAGCCAGATGAATAGTGGAATCTGGGCCGACTTGCCCGTAGCCCCCAAGAACATCAGCAGACACGCGGCGGTAATCAATGTGCCACCAGCGGCAAAAGCGGTCGGAGCGGCAGCCATCACGGTTCCGAAGTGCAACGAACCAACTTGCCAGAAAATTATGAACATGGCGATCAGGAAACCGAAATCGCCGATGCGATTGACAATGAAAGCTTTTTTGCCAGCGTCGGAAGCTGATTTCTTTTCGAACCAGAAGCCAATCAGCAAGTATGAACAGAGCCCCACTCCCTCCCAGCCCACAAACATGAACAGGAAGTTATCGGCCAGGACGAGCGTTAGCATGGCAAAGGTGAACAGATTCAGATAGGTGAAGTACCGCCCGAAACATGGATCGTGATGCATGTAGCCAGTTGAATAGACGTGAATCAAGAAGCCCACGCCGGTCACAACCAGGATCATCACCGCTGAGAGTGGGTCAAGCAGGTACCCGATGTTCACATGGAAGGAGCCAGCGCCAATCCAGGTAAACAGCGTCTGTTCGATAACGCGAGCATCCACCGGCAGACTCTTCAGTTCGAAGAACATCATTACCGACAGAATGAACGACAGTCCCACTGAAGCACAGGCAACGAATGATACTACCGGCCGCGGCAGACGCCCAAGCAGCAGTCCGTTGATCAGCACGCCGATCAGCGGAAGGGCCGGAATGAGAAACAGATAGTCAGACATCGAGTCTTGAACCTCTACCACTTCAGCAGGTTGAATCGGTCAACATCCAAAGTCTCCCGATTTCGGAAGACCGTTATCACCAACGCCAATCCCACGGCGGCTTCCGCCGCGGCCACAGTCAGCACAAGAAAGACAATTACGTGGCCATCGGATATATTCAGAGCCCTTGAGAAAGCGATCAGGGCCAGATTGGCGGCATTTAGCATGAGCTCGATACACATGAACAAGACAATCATATTGCGGCTGATAAGCACGCCGACGGTGCCGATCCCGAAGAGGGCTACGGCTACGATCAGGAAAGCGGGGACACCAACCATGTTAGCCTCTTGCCTCCTGTTTTTCGATTCCGCTCTCCGACGAACCCGCCTTGGCTTCGGCTGGCTTCTCGCGCTTGGCGATTACCACCGCCCCGACGATCGCAGCTATCAGGAGAATCGAAGTCAGCTCAAACGGATACAAATATTTCGTAAAGATCAAACGCGCGACGGTCTCGACACTGCCGAAGGAATCGGTCACGGCCGTCATCACACCCGTCGCTCCCGCATCAGCGAAATAGACGCTCTTCACGACACAAATAAGCTCAATGGCGAGCAATATCGACAACAAATAACGCGATAGCGAACTAACCCTGGGGCGTGGATCTCCATAACCCTGATCACCACGCAGGTTGAGCAACATAATCACGAACAGAAACAGCACCAGGATAGCGCCAGCATAGACAATTACAAGAACTGCCCCCAGGAACATGCCGCCCAACTGGGCATACAGCGCGGCCTGCGCCACCATGGAGAGTATCATGTACAATACAGAAACAACCGCACTGCGCTGCCCGATCATCATCACGGCACCGAAGATTGCAATTACTGACGATATCGCAAATATGGCTATATCGATATTCATTTGGGCTTATCCACCACTCCGTAAACACGGCGCGTCTTGCGATAAATCTTCTTGAAAGGAACATCCTTGCGAGGGTGAGTCACCAGCATGTTATCCTTTCCAACAATGAACGAATCGCGGTCATAGGCCGAAAACTCATACTCGTGCCCTAGGAAGATGGCCTCCTCAGGACATGCTTCTTCACAAAATCCGCAGAAGATGCATCTCAGCAGATTTATCTCATAGATTTTGGCCTGGCGCTCCCCTTTGCCAGTTTCTTCCGGCTCCATATAGATGGCATCAGCCGGGCAGGCCGCAGCACAGAGGCCACAACAGACGCAGCGCTCGGAGCCATCATCATAGCGCTCAAGGAAGTGCTTACCCCGATAGCGCGGAGCCATCGGTCGCTTCTTAGCCGGAAAATCAACCGTTACCGGTTTCTTGAAAAGGTGCTTGAGGGTTACCAGAAACCCCAGCGGCATCTTCAAGAAGACATTTCCGATTGCTTCTATAATTTCCTTCATAACTCACTCACTTCAGCCACCCTCACTTCATCACGAAGAACGCCGTGATCATCGTGTTTAGCAGGGCCAAGGGAAACAGAACTTTCCATCCGAAAGCCATCAGCTGGTCATAACGGAACCTCGGGAGAGTTGCCCGCAACCAGATATAGAAGAACATGAAAGCGACTACCTTAATCACAAACCAAACCAGCGACGGCAGATACGGGCCCTGCCAACCGCCGAGGAAAATCGTAGTGGCCAGAGCGGCAACACCCAGCATGGCCGCATATTCACCGATGAAGAACATCGCAAACCGCATTGACGAATATTCGGTGTGGAAACCACCGACCAGCTCCGACTCGGATTCCGCCATATCAAAAGGCGAGCGGTTCGTCTCCGCAATAGCACAAGTCAGGAAGAGCAAGAAACCAAGCGGTTGCCTGAAAATGAACCAATCGCCAATGGAAGCCTGTTGTTCCACAAGTTCGCGCAGCGAGAAGGTGTTGGCCAGAATCAACACACCGACGATTGATAGGCCGTAAGGCACTTCATACGAAATCATCTGGGCCGAGGCGCGTAGGCCACCTAACAACGAGTACTTGGAGCCCGACGACCACCCGGCGAGCACGATACCATACACCTCCAGAGAGCCAATGGCAAAAATGAACAACAGGCCAATATTGAGATCAGAAATCACCATCTTGATCTCGCGCCCAAAAAGCTCTGTATCAGCAGCAAACGGCACTACAGCAAAAATCAACACGGCCGGAACGAAGGCAATCACTGGAGCCAGGAAATACGTCACGCGCTCAGCGTTGCGGGGTATGATATCTTCCTTGAAGATCAACTTTATGGCATCGGCAATAGGCTGCAACAACCCGGCTGGTCCAGCATAGGTGGGACCCAGGCGGTTCTGCATGCGCGCGACGACCTTGCGCTCCAACCAGGTTGAATAGGCACAGCCGGTCATGACAGCCATGACGACCATGACGACCTTGATTGAGGATATGATAATAGCTTCGAGCATATCCTAGTTATCCACCTTGCTGAGTTTCACGCGATCGATCCGGGTCTTCCGGGACAACAAGCCAGTCACGCCGCTTCCCGAGAAATTGCGCGGCACCAGGATCACATCGTTTTCCAAGTACTCCGAAACATGGACCGGCGCAATCAGCTTACCTTCAGGCGACTCCAGCCTCACTCGATCACCCTCTACCAACTTGTGCCGGTCGGCCAACTCGGGCGAGATCTCGGCATAAACTTCGCTGGCGAAGCCAGCCAGTACGGGGGCCTTTTCCGTGAGATGTCCGGAGTGATGGGGATCATCGCACAGCAGCAGCGGCAACGCGTACTCGTCGTTGTGCTCATCATCGCCTGTCTTGATTTCAAGGAAAGCGTCAGGCAGAGCGGCCTGATCTTCGAGGACCAGCATGCGCTCGATCTCGGCCTTCATGCTATCATCAGAGGGGAACAGAGTCTCTCCAAACTGCTCCGCCAATAAGTTGACAATGTCGTAGCCGGGTTTTGATTCACCGAAAGGTTTGACAGCCGCCTGAGCGGTTTGGACGCGATCTTCAAGACTCACATAGTCACCCACATATTCGGCCCAGCTGCTAAGCGGCAGCACGACATCGGCGAGCGCGGTTGTCTCGGTCTCAAAAAGGTCGCACACGACCAGGAATTCCAACTTCTTCAGTCCTTCGCGGACAAAGCCGCCATCCGGATACAGCATGGCCGGATTACCACCCAGCACCAGCAATCCCCGGATCTCTTCCTTCTTCATGAGCGCCAACATGGCGTCAGTATTGTGTGGCTCACCGCCCGGGAAATCACCCCAAATCGCGGTCAACTCATTCCTCACAGCATCCGTCAGATACGGAGCCACGCCAAACCTCTCGGCTCCGCGAGAATTGGCGTAACGGGCCAGAGCAGCCATTTGACAACGACCGGCGAGACCAAACAAACGATGTACATTGCAGAGAGCGGCGGCGATTGTTTCGCGATCACGGGAGCGGGCGACCAATTCACCAACGATGATAGTCACTTTTTTGCCATCCGCCAGAGCCTTGGCCACGACCTTGAGATCGTTGAGATCCAGACCGCATTTCTTGGCCGTCTCAGCAGCGGAATCGTTGTCGGTCTTGGCGGCAAAATCGGCGGCCAGACCTTGATCGACCAAATTCTCTTCAAGAGCCACCTTGCTCAGGGCAGAAAGCGCCAGCTCGTCAGTTCCGATCTTGTAAACAAACTCCAGATCAGCAACATCGCCGGACTTCACGGCATACGGACCGAAGGAATATATGCGCGGCTGACCATTGTTGCGCGCCTTACGCAATCGGAGGTACTCGTTGGGGTGTTCTCGCGTAAGGTCCGAGCCAAAAGTGACTATGACATCCGAGTCATCGATGTCCGCGATCCGGAACGGTTGGCCGCACAGCCGCGAGAAAGGCGTGTCAGCGGTCTGCGGCAGAAGTCTGTAGTCGGTACGATAATCAATGCTATTGGAGTTCAGCACGGTCCGGAACAGCTTCCCGAACGAGTACAGCGAAGCGTTGTCAAGATTGGGAGCGGCCAGCCCACCGATACAGACACCGCCAAGCTTGTCCTTTATCTCGCCAAATTTCTTCTGGATACAGGTCAGCGCCTCATCCCAGGTCGCCGGAGTCTGCTTGCCATCCTTCATGATCAGAGGCTGCTTCAACCGTTCGTCGGAAGTGGCAATCTGATAGCTGTAGCGACTCACATCGGCCAGCCAACCATCGTCGATATCGTCGTGGCATCGAGACATTGTCCGATAAATCTGGTTCTTATGATTGTTCTTATAGAACAAGAGGTTGCTGCCGCTACTGGTGAAGTTGCAAATCGATGGCGTCGTTTGGGTCTTCCAAACTCTGATCTTATAGCGGAAATCATCCGCCGTGAGAGCACCAACCGGGCAGATCTCGTGCAAGTTGCCAGAGAATGGATTGTCGACCTGTTCACCTGGCGCTGGAGTAATCTGAGACATGTTGCCGCGCTCGTAGACTCCGAGGTCAAACTCTCCAAACGCTTCCTTGTTGGCCCGGACGCAGCGATAGCAGAGGATGCAACGGTTTCGGTTGAGCCACATATTCGGCCCGATACGCAAGTCATCCAGAGTCGTGTCCATGCCGTCTTCGACGAATCGGTACTTGCGGAAGTCAAAGCGGCTGTCGTCCACGCCATGCGCAAAGGTAAGATTCTGAAGGTCGCACTCGCCGCCCTTGTCGCAGGTCGGGCAGTCAAGGGGATGATTGGCCAGGATGAACTCGATCACAGCTCTGCGACCCTGTAGTACAGCGTCGGAGGCGGTATGGACAACCATGTCGGCCATTACGTTAGTCGCACACGAAACCTGTAGCTTGGGAAAGCGTTCGATTTCGACATAACACATTCGGCAAGCCCCAACTGACTTCAGCTTGGGATGCCAGCAGAATGTCGGAATAGTGATTCCCATTGACCGCGCCGCTGCCAGTACCGTGGTACCGCTCGGAACGCTCACTTCCTGACCATCGATAGTCAGAGTAACCTGTGGAATCTCTTTTTTGGTCTCGTCTGCCATGCTACTTCTATTTGAAGGCGAAGTTGGTATTCACCAAACACTTCTTGTTGTCAATGTGATATTGCCACTCGTCGCGCCAGTGCTTGATAGACGACTGAATCGGCATGACGGCGGCATCACCCAGCGGACACACCGTGTGCCCCAGGATATGCGCGCAAATATCTTCGATCTTTTCCACATCGCCCGGTTGGCCCTGCCCCGCTTCGATGCGGTTGATCATGTGTTCCAGCCAACCGGTACCCTCTCGGCAGGGCGTACACTTACCGCAAGATTCATGGCGATAAAAGTGTATCAGTTTCTTGATAATCCAAACGATACAGGTCTCTTCATGAAAGACAATGACAGCTCCCGAACCTAGCATTGAGCCAACTTCGGTCAGAGACTCGTAGTCGAGATTGACATCAATCATATCGGGCTTCAAGAACGGCGTCGACGATCCGCCCGGAATCACTCCCTTGAGCTTCTTGCCACCGATGATGCCATTGCCATAGGCCGGATCATAGATCAAGTCCTTGAGTGGGAACGACAGCTCCACCTCGTAATTGCCCGGCCGATTCACATGCCCACTCAGCGAGAAGATCTTTGATCCCGGCGATTTCTCAGTGCCCATGGTCCGGTACCAGTCAGCACCGTTATTGATGATATGTGGCACTGTGGCCAGACTCTCGACGTTGTTCACGATCGTTGGGCAGGCGTAGAGGCCTTCTATAGCTGGGAACGGTGGTCGGATGCGTGACATACCGCGCTCACCTTCGAGCGAGTTCAGCAGGGAGGTTTCCTCACCACATATATAGGCACCACCACCGGTGTGGACGATCATGTCCAGATCGTAGCCGCTGCCATAGATATTCTTGCCCAGGTGGCCCTTGGCGTAGGCCTCGTCCATGGCCCTTTCCATCACGTCAGCACAGTGAGCGAATTCGCCACGGATGTAGATGAACATGAGGTGGCTTCCGATCGCGTAAGAGCCAATCGCCATGCCCTCGATAATGGCGTGAGGGTCGCGCTCCATAAGAACGCGATCTTTGCAAGTGCCGGGCTCGGATTCATCGGCGTTGCAGCACAAGTACCTGGGCTTGGGTGAATCTTTTGGTACAAAGGTCCACTTCAATCCGGTCGGGAAGCCAGCCCCACCGCGACCGCGCAGACCGGCCTTCTTGACTTCATCGGCGACCGCCGCCGGCTCCATGCCGTCCAGAACCTTCTTCCACGCTCGATAACCGCCGTGCTCCACAAAACGCTCGACCCTGACCTGATCCGGGTCTTCCACGTAGCGGAACAGGTGTAGCCGCTCGCTTGCGGCTACTTCTTCCGCGTTGGTTATGACGGGCGAGTAGAAGCTCACGACTTAGCCCTCAACTCATCGAGAATCTTATCAACCTTTTCGCGGGTCAGATTCTCGTAATAATCCTGATTGACTTGCATCATGGGTGCCGTCGCGCACGACCCGAGACATTCTACGGTGATGATGGTGAATTGGCCATCAGGGGTCGTCTCACCCTTCTTGATGCTCAATTTTTCTTCCAGATAGCCAACCAGAGAATCTGCTCCGAGTAGCGCGCAGGAAATATTGTGGCAAACCTGAATCAGATGCTTGCCCACCGGCTTCTTCGGAAACATCGTATAGAAAGTAGCCGCCTCGGCAATTTCCAGAGTCGGCACCTTGATAATCCTCGAAATCTCGCGGTAGACATCGTCGTTGAGATGTCCCACCTGACGATAGGCAACCGTGATGGCCGGCAATATCGCTGACTTCCGGCTGGGATAACGAGCCGCCTTTTCCTCGATGCGTTTGACTGATTCTTCTGTGAGGATCATCGGTCCACCTCTCCCAGAACAATGTCTATCGTACCGATCGTACAGACGACGTCGGATAGCAAGCCACCTTCGCAAAGAGCCGGCAGCGCAGCCAGATTGATAAACGACGGTGGCCGTACGCGGACTCGTCGCGGCTTGTTGGTGCCATCGCCCGTGATGTAAAAACCGAGTTCACCCTTGGGAGCCTCGATCGCCTGATAAACGGAGCCCACGGGCGCCTTGAAACCCTCGGTGATGATCTTGAAGTGGTAAATCATCGATTCCATCTTATACAACACGTCTTCTTTGGGCGGCAGCACGACCCCAGGCACCTTGGCTCGAAACGGTCCTTCCGGCATGCCGTCGAGAGCTTGCTCGACAATGCGAATCGACTGGCGCATCTCTTCAATGCGGAGCAAGTAGCGATCGTAAGCATCACCATTCTTGCCGGTAATGACATCAAACTTAAAATTCTCATAACCGCTGTAGGGTACGTCCCGACGCAAATCGCGCTTCACCCCGCTGCCGCGCAGCATCGGGCCGGAAAGTGACCAGTTGATGGCATCTTCGGCCGAAATCTTCGCTACGTTCTTGGTACGATTTATGAAGATCTGATTGTGGTTCAGGAGCGTTTCGTAGTCCTTCAACCGCTCAGCGATGAGCTTGATAGCGGTTCGCGATAGTTTGTCAAAATCGGGCGGCAGGTCATGAGCCAGGCCGCCGATGCGGATATAGCTGGTCATCATCCTTTGACCACCGCAGGCTTCGTAAATATCGATGATCGACTCACGCTCTCGGAAGGCATACAGCAACATCGACATCGCCCCGAGGTCGATAGCATGCGTTCCCACCCAGACCAGGTGCGAGATAATTCGGGTCAGCTCGGCCAGACAAACACGCGCCCACTTGACTTTCTCGGGCACCTCGATATCCATCAGCTTTTCAACTGCCAGGCAGTAGCCCAGGTTGTTGGACATCGGCGACAGATACTCCATCCGGTCGGTGCAGGGCAGCGCCTTGTAGTAGAGTTTGGACTCCATCGTCTTCTCAATCCCGGTATGGAGATAGCCGACGACCGGCTTGGCAGACACGACCCGTTCGCCATCGAGCTCCAGAACCACACGCAGCACACCGTGAGTCGACGGGTGCTGGGGCCCCATATTGAGAGTAAGAGTCTTCGCTTCCGCCATTATTTGATCACCTCAGGCGGAAGGTCTTTGTTCCAGTTGAACTGAGGCTCTTCATAGGTGAGCGGAAAATCGCGGCGCAGCGGATGCCCTTCGAGATCGTCGTCAGTGAGGATCTTGGTCAGTTCCGGGTGACCCTCAAAAACAACGCCAAACATGTCGAATACTTCCCGCTCCATCCAGTTGGCGCCCAGCCAAATATCGCAGAGAGTAGGCACGGTTGGTTTATCACCATCGAGCCGTACTTTGAGAAAGAATCGGAAATTATGAGTCAATGTGCAGAGGTTGTAGATCACTTCGTACCGGCCCAGTTCCTGCTCAGCATGATCCAACCAGTCAACGGCCGTTATGTCGGCCAGATACTTCACATCGAGGTCGGGATCGTCAAAGAGCGCCTGACAGATTTCTACAAGCGCCTCCGGCTTGATGCGGAACGAGAGATCACCACGGAAGCTATCTTCCGACACAACGGCGGTCTCGAACCGATCCTTGAGGAAACCTCTGATGTTCTCTTCCATTACCAACGTACTCTATTCACAGTTGGGTGCGGCTTTGATCCCGGCACCAGTCAAGAAAGTCAGATCTTGCGACCCCACTCCTCGCGTTTGTCCTTGACCGACTCCTTGTCGACCTTCTCATACAACTTCAGTATCCCCCCCATCAACTGCTCCGGTCGCGGCGGGCAACCAGGGACATAGATATCAACCGGGATGATACGGTCGACTCCCTGTACCAAGGCGTAATTATTGAAAACCCCGCCACAAGAGGCGCAGGCGCCCATAGCCAGGACCCACTTCGGATTCGGCATTTGCTCATAAAGGGTCTTTATGACGGGAGCCATTTTGCGCGATACGCGACCGGCCACGATCATCAAATCAGCCTGGCGAGGGGATGGCCGCATTACTTCCATGCCGTAGCGGGCCAGATCGTAGTGCGGTCCATAGGTGGACATCATCTCGATTGCGCAACAGGCCAGTCCGAATCCCAGCGGCCACATCGACCGTTTGTGGGACCAGTTGACCATCTTATCCAGCGAGGTCAAGATGATTGAGTCAGGGATTCTCTCTTCTAATCCCACTTCAACGCTCCTCGGCCCAGGATATAGAAATATCCCACGAGCAAGATCGCCACAAAGACGACCATTTCTATCAGCCCGAACATTCCCAGACTCCGTGAGATAACGGCCCACGGATATAGAAAAACAACTTCGATATCAAACAGGATAAATAGAATCGCAACTAGGTAGTACTTCACCGGGACCGGGTCGCGAGTTGTACCGACCGGATCGATTCCGCATTCGTATGATTCGGTCTTCTTCCCCATCCGAGTACGGCGACCAATGAATACGGACATGAATAGAAACGCGCCTGAAAGGATCAGGGCGAAAGCGACCAGAAACAGGATCGGATATATGGTCTCAAACATATGGCGGCCAGCTTCTAAAACGTTCCCAAACGATTTTTCAACTTATATCACAAGCCCACCGATTGTCAACTCTTTTCCAAAGAAAAAGTATGTAATCGCTCAGATTCGTGGCGGCGTTGAGCGACTATAGGCTTTTACTATCCAACCCACCCACACTTACTTACAAGCACAACGTCGAAATGCCACCCCGTCGCGCTTGCTACTTTTATCACAAGGGCACGGCAATCAGAAAAGTCTTCGTTTGAATAACCGCTAATCGAGTAGAAAGTGCGTAGCGGGACACCAGACCTAGTCCTGGACGTGAATTGTAAATCCGTTCAGAACAGGGCTGCCATCGACGACGAGGCTGAGATCTGATGGGTCGAACCGGCCATAGGCCGTGGAATAGCCGTACACCTTCATGAAGCGGGATCCAGGCTCCAAATCCAACCAGCCTCCCCCCTTGATCACATAGTTGACATCGTAGACTTCAACGATGTCCGGCTTCTTGAGCCAGCCCGCCGGTATGTCCCGGCGACCGCAATAGGCGTCAACCAGGTTGGCGTGATAACGAAACTGGCGAACCGGACCAAAAATGAAAGCCAGCTCGTTCTCGCTCGCCACTATCACAAATTTGCATGTGATCTTTTCGGCTGTGGGAAGACTACGGTTTATTATCCCCTGCAGGTCAACCAGTTCAATCTGGAGTGGTCTACTCTTCCCCACTCTATATCCCTACCCGAATGTGGTTCGAGAAGATCCAGCCTCGTTTGCCCTTGAAGGCCTCCACCCGGTAGATCCCCGGGCGCTGAACACAGTACTCCAACCGCTTGGTTTCACTTCTCAGGATCTGCTCGCCATTGTGTATTACGCGGAGCTCCGCCCGAGATGGAAGCTCGACCTTGAGACGCGTATCGCTCGACAACGACAGAGACTGGCCCGAGACGGCGCGGCCCTCTTCATTCTCGATCCAATACTCGAAACCCTCGGCATCGCCCCACCGGACGTTGGCGAAGAACAGGCGGCCATCACGAATCGCATCGTAGAGTTGCTTCCGGGCTGTGTCCAGATCTAAACTCATCTTCTGCGGAAACAGTACGTAGCAGCGCAAGGAGCGGAAGTGCACTTTGTAGGGAAACACCTCAACCGTCATGGGGCCCACTTTGATGCGAAAGGCATGAGCGTCGACGCCGGCAATCCCAGTCACCTTTCGGGTCATACTAAGCTCATCCCACCGACGCAGCGTCCTTGGGGAAGGACCGACCATCGATTTGCGGGGAGAAAAGGCCATGATCAGCTTGTTGAATCGCGTGAGCTTCTCCATCCACTCTGACATCTGGTTCCAAACTTCGAGCCCAGTAAATTGGTTGGCCGACCAATCGGTCCAGGGATAGGCAGGGTGTTCCGCCAGTGAGGTGCGAACTTCATCCGGATGAGCTACAATTCCCAACGCCCCGTCTTCGGCTCCGGCGGCGACATATTGCGCCGCCGCCCAGCTCGACGGATAAACGCGGGGCGAATCAAAAAGCAAATAGTGGTGGTGGTCGTCCCGGTCGTTGTGTTCGTAACCAATCAGTACCAGGGTCTTGCCGTAGAACCCCTCGCGTCCCTCATCCCGGGCCTTAAGGCCCATGTGATCGGAGAATAGCATGAACTCCAGACCGACCTGTTGACCCAGAGCAATCACGTCGTCGAGCGGTTTGGTGCCATCTGAATCGGTCGTATGAATATGCACCGCGCCCGTATACTGATACCACGATCCCTGTTTCTTATCCATGGCTATCCAACTCCGGCTCCGGGACGCGTCGCAAAATGTACAAACCAATCAACATCATCACCACCAAAGCCATAACGGCCATTCGATAGGGCAACTTCTCCAGACCATGGCCCGCAATCCCCAAGAACTCTGCCACCGCCCTGCCCAAAGGCCTATCGGGCTGGAACAAGTACACAATAGCGGTCCAGATCAGCGGACCGATGATAGCGGCCGCCCGTCCTGATAGCGAGAACAAACCGAAGAAACGCCCCAGTTCCTCGCGAGGCACAAGTTCCGCCAGCAGCGGTCTGGTCACCGTCATCAAGCCACCCAGCAGGACACCAATCAGCGATCCCAAGAGCCAGATTAGCCACATTTCCTCCGCAAAAACGAAAGCGACCAGCGCGACCGCCCATCCGGCGACAATCACGTTCAACATCCGCTTCAGTCGGAGATGCTGACACAGTTTTCCGATAACAACCGAACCGATTACGGCTGCGATGGGCGTTATGACCAGAAACAAAGTTATCTGTGAGTCGTTCAGACCAATCACGGCGGTGCAGAACACGCCCATGTTGATGATTACAACAGCGACCGCATCCTCGATGAAATAGTCGGCTACCAGGAACCGCACCACACCCGGATACCGTTTCGTCTGCCGAATGGCGTCCCAAACATCTCGATAGGCTTGTCGAAGTGAGCTCTTCTGCTTCCGGGCGACCGGACGCTCCTTAACCCACAAGAAGAGCGGTAGCGAAAACACCGCAAAAAGCACCGCGGTCGGCAGGAATGAGGCCACCTTGCCGCCCGCCTCAAAAAATGGCAGGTCAAACCCGAAGAACGCTCCCGTCACAAATGGCATCGTAAGAATGAGTCCGAGAATCGCTCCGACGTAGCCCAAGCCGACACCGATGCCGGAAACGAAGCGGGCCTGGCTCCCGTCGGCGACCGAGTACAGAAGGGCATTGTAGAAGGGCTGCCCTGCTTCGTACGCAAAGTTGGCGATGACGAACATGACTATCGTGATGGCCAATAACGTGGGCGGGATAATCGCCAGCGTCCCGACCGCTCCGCAGCAGGTCAGCGTGAATAACATCAGGAAAAAGCGCTTCTTGGTCGATTGGTCCGACATCGCCCCCAAGGCTGGCATGAGCAGAGCGGCTACGGCCATGGAAAGGGAGTACGGAATGTCGAAGTAACGGTCATCGTAACCCAGGTCCTCAATGATGTAGAGCTTCAGGTATCGAGAGACGATATTCATGGAGTAGATCGTGTTCGCAAAGTCGTACAGCGACCACCCGATGATGTCTTTGCGCCAAAGTGACTTCTCAGGGGGCATAGGCTATAGCCCCAGCTCGTCGCTGATTTCCAACATGGCCTCGCGGATCATCTCCAGAAACTGACCCAGCTCGAAGCCAAGCTGGCTGCAGGCAGCTATGTTCTCTCGTGTGGCCCCGGCC
>CAZHDS010000077.1:13489-13848 GCA_964531495.1 uncultured Ignavibacteriales bacterium | reverse complement strand
GTTTGGATACGAGCGAGGGGCCTTCACCGATGCCAAGAAGACCCATCGAGGTCGCTTCGAGCTGGCTGATGGCGGAACGCTTCTGCTGGACGAAATCTCAGAGATGCCGCCAAATCTCCAGTCAAAGCTGCTTCGAGTTATCCAGGAACGGGAATTCGAAAGAGTTGGCTCGTCACAGACAATTCAGGTCGATGTGCGTCTTATTGCCACTTCCAATCGTGACCTGAGGACCTGCGGGCGAGGCCATGAGCAGATCTCGCATGTTCTTTGCAAAGACCTGCACTGCTTCGGCGTCCGCTTTTTCCTTCAGCTGCTGCATGAGCACACTCTCGCCGGCGGGGCGCAGCAGGCGCTTGTAG
>CAZHDS010000077.1:0-13479 GCA_964531495.1 uncultured Ignavibacteriales bacterium | reverse complement strand
CATCGCCAATGGCTCTTTCCGAGAGGATCTATATTATCGCCTCAATGTTATCCCGGTTCACCTGCTGTCATTGGAGGATCGGGCCGAGGACGTTCCGCTACTGGTCCAGCACTTCATTGATAAGTACAACAGCGAGAACGACAAGCAAGTCGAGGGGGTGGACTCATCGGCCCTGAGACTACTCGTGAAATATCATTGGCCGGGCAATGTCCGTGAGTTGGAAAACCTGATTGAACGAGCCATGGTTACTTCCAAGAATCAGCTGCTCACCGAGGATGACTTCCCTAGTGAGCTGTCGCTGGGACCGGTTTCCGAGGACCTGCCCTCGCTACGCGTGCCTATGAAGCTCGAAGAGGGCAACAAGTACCTCATTCTAAAGACCTTGGAGCGTTTTGGCGGCAACAAGACCCGCGCTGCGGAGGCCTTGGGCATCACGACGCGCACAATTCGCAACAAACTGGCCGAATACCGGGTTAGTACTCACGATTCTATGAGCAACTAGCCCTAGCATAGGGCTCTTCCGATTCACACGCGCCCCGTTCGCATTTCGGACGGGGCTTTGGTGTGTTCGGTGCGATGTGTGGCTGTCTCGTGCCCCAGGAATGCGAAGAAACCGGCCCCGCCTGCTATTGATTTGCACAGTTTGACTTCATTCTGAACAGATCCTGCCGATAAGCTCAAGAGATATAGTGATAAGAATTGTCGGAATCCAAGCGCGAGTAAGGCAATAATGGATCTTGCCACGATTATAGGATTGTTGGTCTCGGTCGGTGCGATTGGAGTGGCTTTCGCGATGGAAGGTGGCTCTCTCGATGCCGTCTTTCTGACCGCTCCCATTCTGATAGTGCTGGGAGGTACGCTCGGTGCCACCATGATCACGACCTCAATGGAAACCGTCATGCGCATTCCGACCTACTTGCGAATCGCCTTTTTTGGCCGTACGCATCCCGCCGAAGAGACCATCAATAGGGTCGTCGGGCTCTCTGAAAAGGCCCGCCGCGAGGGCATCCTCGGTCTGGAGAACCAGCTTGCCGGAATCTCCAATCCATTTTTCCGCAAGGCCGTCCAATTGGTCATCGACGGTACCGAAGTGACCGCATTGCGTGAGGTTCTCGACACCGAGATCTCATACGCCGAACGCCGCCACATGCGCGGGATCGAATTCTTCCAGAAGGCTGGTGGCTTCTCGCCCACGATGGGTATTCTGGGAACCGTGCTGGGTCTGGTCCAGACGCTCGCCAACGTCTCCGACGCTCCCCGCATGGCCGCCGCAATCGCATCGGCGTTCATTGCTACGTTGTGGGGGGTTGGGCTCGCCAACATATTCTTGCTTCCGGTCTCGGACAAGCTTCGCATGCGGCACAAAGAGGAAGTTGATTACCAGGAGCTAATCGTCGAGGGTGTGGTAGCCTTGCAGTCAGGGGACACGCCGCGCAATATCCGCAGCCGCCTGGTTTCGTTCATATCTCCCAGACGACGCCCGGTTGGAGTCTAACATGCGACGCCGCAGGCGCACAGACAGTGACGGCGAAAATACGGATCGGTGGCTCCTAACCTACGCCGACATGATCACGCTCTTGCTGGCGTTCTTTATTGTCATGTACTCCATGTCACAACTTGATGCCAAGCGGTTTGGCAAAATGGCCGTCGCCCTCAACGGTATCCTCCGAGGCGGCAACAGCGTTGTCGCTGAGTACGGCCAGGACACTCCCGGCATGGGCCACGGTATCATGAAACTCGGTGATCTCAAGACAATCCAGAGCACTATCGAAAAGCGCACCGAACGGCTGGGGCGCGAAGGTGATCTCGAGACCGAACTAACCGAGCGCGGTCTGGTCGTGCACATTGTTGAATCGGCCCTGTTTACCCAGGGCTCGTCCGATCTCAAACCGAAGGCGCAGGAGCTACTCGACCTGATGGCCGAGCGGGTCGTCAATATTCCGAATCATGTTCGAGTCGAAGGCCACACTGACGATCGCCCGATTCAGACGCTGCGATTTCCTACCAACTGGGAATTATCCGCCGCCCGGGCGACAGAGGTCGTGCGGTATTTCATAGAAAGTCACGAGGTTACCTCCGCCCGACTGTCGGCCTTGGGCTACGGTGAGTATCGTCCCATCCGACCCAACAGTTCGATCGAGAACCGCGCCAAGAACCGCCGCGTGGATGTCGTGATCCTCACCATGGAACTATCGCTGAAAGAACCATCGGCGGATCTGTACGACATGTCGCCAACCAGTCAGGATGTTCCGCAATCGGTGGAAATCCTTTCCGTGACGGAGTGACTGACTCGCATGCTACGCCGCATGCTATCCAGCTAATCGCCTGCCCTCCAACCGATTGGTGCTGAATCACAGGTTTTGGCATCGTCCTTGCTAAGTAGTCCAGTGATAAATTATTTTTTGGAAGAAGCAATGGCGAATAAGATAGCTGAATTCATGTTTCAGAAGACCGGGATCGAGAAGATCGGCAAATATCTCGATGTCGCGGCTCTGCGCCAGAAACTCGTGGCCGGCAACCTTGCCAACGTGTCCACGCCTGGCTTCGGTGCTCGCGACATTGACTTTCAGGCCGAGTTCAGTCGGGTCAGCGGCCAAGGCGACAAGCTAGTGGGATATACAACTCACGCCAATCATATTCCGCTTGGCGGCGGCCCGGAGGGCGATCCCGAAGTGTCCACCGCGAAAGTTATCGAAGGTGACATGAATGCTGTCGATGCTGATCACGAAATTGCCAATCTGGCCCAAAATGAGCTGATCTACTCGATCAGCGCCCGGCTTCTGCAGAAGAAGATCTCCGGGATCCGTACCGTGATAACGAGCAGGTAGGTGTAAGAGATCATGACTGGCATACTAAACTCAATTCAGACATCGTCGCAGGGACTTTCGGTTCAGCGCCGACGTATGAATACGACGGCAGAGAATATTGCCAACGCCGAAACTACGCGTACATCAGATGGCAGCCCTTATCGCCGCAAGCGAGTCGTAGTCGAGGAAAAGACGACCCAGGGCACGTTCGACTCGATGCTCAAGAACGCCGGGATGCGAATCGCACGGACTAACCCCGGACACCTTGGTTCGAAAAGGTCCAGCGCCACTCGGCGCGTGGATTTGCCGACCGTGACCACGAGTCAAATCACCGATCCTGAAAGTGCATACCGCCTGGAATACGATCCGTCGCATCCCGATTCGGATGAGGACGGCTACGTCCAGATGCCTGATATTGATGTCATCACAGAAATGGTTGATATGATGGCTGCCACCCGGGCCTATGAAGCCAACACGGTAGCGATATCATCAGCTAAGAAAATGGCTAAAGATGCTCTGGAGATATAGGATATACCTGGAGACCAATTTATGAAGATCAACCCGATCGCAATTCAGAACTATCAGACGCCTACTCGGCGTGACAATGCCGCTGCCGTCAAACCGGAGCAGCAGGAACAGCCCGGATCCAACCTGGCTTCAGTCAGGATTGATCCCCAGCTGCAAACTCAGCCTTCGCGCCTGGCGGTTCAGCCCCAACAAATCAACCGCGCCGCCAATTTGTCGCCGGAAGAGCAGCGGGCCGTGGAGCTACTGTTTAGTAGGTTCCGGGACACGTCTCGTTTCGGGGCGGGCTACGGCACCAAGGCTGTCGAGCAGTCTGACGAGCCCGGTGTCGGTAACCTCGTCGACTTGAAAGCCTGATAGTCATGGCTGCCAACGTCGTCAATTTCCCGCGCGCTGTATCCGGCATCCTGGAGCAGGCCGCTGGCCGTAGTAGTGCCGCAACCAATGGCACCGAGGCCAAGGGCGCTGGCTTTGCGGAACAGCTAGGGAAGCTACTCACCGAAACCAATGACGCTCAATTGGAGGCAGCCCGTATGCAGGACGCATTTATGTCGGGCGAGCCGGTGGAGCTGCACCAGGTCATGATCAAGGCTGAAGAAGCTGGTCTGACCATGGACTTGCTATTGGAGATTCGCAATAAGTTGGTGAGCGCGGTCAATGACCTGACCAAAATGCCTTTGTAGACTAGTTCGATTATAGAAACACAGTGACCATGGATGGTCAAAGCTGTGAACAAGAATAGGACTCTCGATGGACGGAATGAAATCACTGTTCAAGAACTTCTCCGGCTTTGTCGGGCAGATGACGGCCAGCCAGGTAATGATGTTGCTGGGTGTTGCCGCCGGAACCCTGGTCGGAATCTTCTTTCTCGTCGGCTTTCTCAACAGTGTTCAATACACACGACTTTACAGCAATATGGAGGAAGAGGAAGCGGGCGAAGTTTTGGCCTACCTGCGTGATGCCAAAGTCGAATACCGGTTGCTCGACGGGGGACGCACTATCGAAGTACCCTCCACCGAGGTCTACCAGACTCGAATTGCTCTGGCTACCGAGGGGCTCCCGCACTCTGGGTCGGTGGGCTATTCGCTGTTTGATCAGAACAATTTGGGCATGACCGATTTCCTTCAGAATCTCAACTTCCGCCGCGCGCTTGAAGGCGAGTTGACGCGGACAATTATGCAGCTTGACGAGGTTGAGGCCGCTCGGGTTCATATTGTAATGCCTAAAGACCGGCTGTTCAAAGAGGACCAGAAAAAGGCCACCGCTTCAGTCGTTCTCAAGACGAAGGGCAGTCGCAAACTGGATGAACGCCAGGTAGCCGGAATCACCCATCTGGTAGCTTCGTCGGTGGAAGGCCTCGAGCCGGATAAGATCACTATTCTGGACTACAGAGGTAACCTGCTTTCGTCTGGTCAGGACTCCGATCCTACGATAGGTTTGAGCAGCTCCCAATTGGAAGTGGCTCAGCGCGTGGAAAATCACTTGCAGCGGAAAGCCCAGTCGATGTTGGACGAAGTGCTTGGAATTGATCGATCGGTCGTGCGCGTAACCGCCTCATTGGATTTCCAGCAGATGGAGCGGACTTCGGAAACCTACGACCCGAACTCCCCTTCGGTGCGAAGCGAAGAGCGCGTGAAAGCCAGCGGCAAAGAGTCTGATAAGGACAGCGAGTCGACCGAGAGCGAAAAGGAAGACAGCGAGGAGACCACTCGCACCAACTACGAATTGAACCGAGTTGTTGAGCATGCCATAAACGCCGTCGGCTCTATCAAGAGACTCTCAGTAGCAGTTCTGGTCGATGGAATTCACACGGAAGAAATCGCCGAAGATGGCACGGCGTCAGAAGTCTACCAGCCCCGTTCAGCGGAAGAATTGGATCGGTTGGAGTCGATCGTGAAGAATGCGGTTGGCTTTGAGTCGGATCGCAATGATCAGGTAGAGATGGTGAACATCGCCTTTGATCGTGAAGACCTGCAGGGCGACCGCGAGGCGCTCGATGCCATGTACGTGCGCGAGTTCTACTACGAAATCGGCACGAAAGTCGGCTATGTTCTGTTGATTGCGTTCGTGCTACTGTATTTCCGAAAGAAGGCACGCAATCTATTCCAGGCTCTGGGGCGGATCGCTGGTCCATCTGCACCGGCTAAGGCTATGAGATCTCAATCTATGATGCCCGGTAGGAATCCGGACCTGACCCCCGAGGACGAGCCCGCGCCAGTGGTCGTGCGCAAGAAGACACTGACTCAGGAAGTGCAGGAGATGGCACAGCAGGATCCAGAAGAGGCCGCCCGAGCGATTCGAACCATGATGGTGGAGGCGGAGTAGGATCATGGCTAGCATAAATATCAGGGACTTGACGTCCGTCCAGAAATCCGCGGTAGCCCTGGTGGTATTGGGGAGCGATGTTACGAGCGCCGTCTTCAAGGAGCTTCCGGAAGCGGATCTTGAAGCGATCACTCTGGAGATCGCGAATCTTCGCGATGTACCTCCCGATGTCAAAGAGCAAGTGATGGCCGAGTTCAAGGAGCTCCTCATGGCTCGTACATATATCACTCAAGGAGGCGTAGACTACGCCCGCAACGCGCTTGAAAACGCCGTCGGAGCGGGCCGGGCCAAAGAGATCATGGGGCGCATTGAGTCCTCGTTCTCCTCCACTGGCTTCTCGATGATGAAGAACATCGATGCCAAGCAGCTGGTCGGATTTTTGCAGAGCGAGCACCCTCAGACCATCTCCCTGGTGTTGACCCAGCTCAACGCCCAGCACGCAGCCGCAGTTCTCTCCGAATTGTCGCCCGAACTACAGGCCGAAGTGGCTCTGCGGGTAGCGACGATGGAAAAGATCGCCCCAGAAATTCTGACCGAAATTGAAGGCACCCTGCAGGCCCATTTCGAGGGCGCTGGGGGAGAAGTGTCGGCCTCTGGCGGAGCCAAGTCGATTGCCGAAATCCTGAACTTGATAGACACGAGTGCTGAGAAAAATATCCTCCAGGGTATCGAGGCCGAAGACCCCGACCTGGCGGCGGAAATCAAGAATATGATGTTCGTCTTCGACGATATCATTCTTCTGGACGATCGCTCGATTCAGCGTCTGCTCAAGGAGGTCGAGACCAAGGATCTGTCGCTGTCCCTCAAGGCGGCCAGCGACGAAGTCAAGACCAAGATATTCTCCAATGTTTCCGGACGCGTCAAGGTCATGATCGAAGAGGAAATGGAATTTATGGGCCCAACCCGTCTATCGGATGTGGAAGCCGCCCAGTCACGCATTGTCGAAGCCGTTCGTCGTCTCGAGGAAGAGGGCCAGATTATCATCTCTGGACGCGGTGGTGCCGAGGATGTCATTGTCTAAGATCATCAGACACGTCAAAGCCGCACCTTCAGTTCCGATCGGCCAGCAGCAGGTCGATCGCGAAGAAATGGAGAGCTCCGAGCGCAAGCTTAGTCATTTGCTGCCGATGGTGAATGTTGTCACGGACTCCGCTGGCATGAAGCTCATCCCGATCGTCGAAGTGAGCAAGATCGAGCGCGCTTTCGTGCAAGAAATTGGCGACGCCGAGAAGCTCGGTTTTGAACGCGGATTTGATGACGGGCACACCCAGGGACTCAATGAAGGGCTGACCAAGTCTCGCGAGGTTAGCAGGCAGTTCGCTGATGCTATTCGAGATGCTATCGATCAGCGTCAGATACTTTTGGAGGAGGCCAAGCAGCAAGTCCTCAAGCTTGTCTTGCAGATCAGTCGCAAGGTGACCCATGACGCCGTGGATGCCGATCCGGAACTTGTTGCGAAAATGATCCGAGGCGTAATCGATAGTCTTATCGATCCATCTCGCCTAAAAATCAAGGTGAGCACGAAATACCTTCCCATTGTGGAACAGAATATCAACGAGTTCTTGAAGGGCTCAACTGCTATAAAGGACATCGCCATCGAGGCCGATCCCAGAGTAATATCCGGGGGCTGCTTCATAGAGACTCCCGGCGGGGATATCGATGCTCGTCTGGAATCTCAGTTCGAGGTGGTGGCGGAACAGCTCGAGGCGGGTGAGGGGAACTAGCTGTGTCACACATCCCTTACGATCTCTACGGGGAGCGGATTCGGAACGTCCGCACGGTCAAGCACTATGGCAAAGTCACTCAAGTGGTGGGGCTGGTCGTAGAATCGGCCGGACCGGCCGTGTCAATCGGTCGTTTGTGTCAGATTGAAAATTCACACGACAATAGCAGAACCCTGGCAGAGGTGGTTGGATTCCGTGAGAATCGCATTCTGCTCATGCCGCTCGGTTCGCTCGACGGTATTACTCCCGGAGCCATTGTTACCTCGACTTTTGAACAGCTACGAGTGCCGGTCGGTCCGCAATTGATCGGTCGCATTCTGGGTGGCCTGGGACAACCGATCGATGATCTCGGACCGATTGCCTCCACAACCACTCGCCGCATCGACGCCCAACCGATTGCACCTTTGCAGCGGGGACGTATTAAGGAATCACTCCAGACAGGTATCAGAGCCGTCGATATCGCTACGACCATCGGCAAAGGCCAGCGCATGGGGATTTTTGCCGGCTCAGGTGTCGGCAAGTCGGTCATGTTGGGCATGATGGCAAGGGGCTCGTCGGCTGATGTGAACGTTGTTGCCCTGGTGGGGGAGAGAGGCCGCGAAGTACGTGAGTTTATTGAGCGCGACCTTGGCCCCGAGGGAATGAAGAATACGGTCGTTGTGGCGGTTACGTCCGATCAACCAGCTTTGATTCGAGTCAAAGGCGCCATGGTGGCAACGACTATTGCCGAGTACTTCCGAGACCAGGGCAAGGATGTCATGCTTATGATGGATTCTCTGACCAGAATCGCCATGGCTCAAAGAGAAATCGGAATCGCCGTGGGTGAACCGCCGACCACGAAAGGCTATACTCCTTCGGTGTTCGCATTGCTACCGCGACTTTTGGAGCGAGCTGGAATGTCCAAGAACGGTTCTATCACGGGGCTCTACAGTGTCCTGGTAGAAGGCGACGATTTCAACGAGCCGGTCTCAGATACGGTGCGATCGATAATCGATGGTCACGTGGCGCTGTCCCGCAGTCTCGCATCTCGCAACCAGTATCCGGCGATCGACATCCTGGATTCCATAAGTCGCCTCATGGTTGAGGTTGCTCCCAAAGAGCAACTCCGCTTGGTTGGGGAAGTGCGGTCATTGATGGCGATTTACCGCGACAACGAAGATCTGATCAACATTGGTGCCTACGTAAAGGGCTCGAACCCCAAGATCGATCGAGCGGTGGAGAAGATCGATTCGATCAACGATTTCTTCCGCCAGGGCATAATGGAAAAAGACGATTTGTCGGCTTCCCTGGTTCGACTCCAGGAAATTATGGGTGATTCTGCCGAGGCGAGCAATACCGATGAAGAAGTTCAAGTTTCGTCTGCAAACCCTGCTTAAGCTCAGGGAGCAGGCCGAAAAAGACAAGCAGAAGGCCCATGCGGCCGTTCTCAATCAGGTCAATAATCAACAGGCTACTCTGGGGGACATTCGGACCGAATCAAGCCGAGCTACAGCTCAACAGCAAACTCGCATGATCGGTCGTATTCAACCCAACCAGGTGCTGGGGTGGACTCGCTACAACTACAAGCTCCGACGCGATACAATGGTAGGGAAGGAGCTTCTGGCCATCCTCGAGAAGAGCGCCGAAGAGAAGAGGCTGGAACTTGTTGATGCCTCGAAGCAACGCAAGATTTTCGAGAATCTGCGCGACCGGCAGAAGAAGCACTTCAACGAGGATCTGGAAGCCCGGATCACGAAAGAGAACGATGAAATCTCCCTTGGTGTCTATCGTCAGGGGCAAAGCAAAGCAGTCTGACCAGAATAGCCATTGGATGGTATGAAAAAGGCCTCCCAATTGGGAGGCCTTCGATATTTATATGAGAGCGAGAGCTAGAAGCAGGATGCCGGCGGGGCGCCACCCTGGAACATAAAGCTCACTAGGTAGATCAAATCGCTTATGTCAGGTTCCGGCTCACCGATACCGTCAACATTAGCCTCCGCCATACATACTGGCTCGTCTCCGCCCTGGAACATGTATTCAACGAGGCGAATGAGGTCTCCGATGTCAATGCCATCGAGTGGGTCGCCATCAATATTACCTCGATCATTGATACAGCAGCCTGACTCCGTGATCTCCAGGCTCCCGAAGCTAAATTGCGGTATGAACGGTTGGGAGGTATCATCCGAGAAGGTCGTGGCGTATTCCCTCTCTCCGTCGATTATAGTAATCGTATCGATCGAGACGAGCTGGGGCATGACCGAAGTCGAATAGCCGAAATGGATGTTTCCCAAGTCGCCTGATCCGACCGGGATGAGGTTTTCAAAAGCCACCACATACAGGCTCATCGTATTGCCGATAGAAGTCCAGCCAATAGTCGATAGAGCCTGAACCCGTCCTCCCACGAAGGAGAAGGAATCAACATGGACATCGGGGGAGTCCCAGGTCAGGGTGATCTCCATACCAGCCAGCGGCTCATCGTTGATGAAAGTGATCGGAATCTCGGCCCGTCCAGCTCCGACGGAGGCCAGGCCTGCTCCTACAGCCAGAGTGTCTTCGGCAAAAGGGTCCTGAGCCATAGAGCTCTGAGGTATCAGAATGGCGGCTACTAACACCAGGGCCCAAATCGTCTTCAGTTGCATTGGCATGGTCACTGTCCTTTTCTTGCTTCGATAATCAATGTAGTTAGCAAAAATCGTGCAGTTCTGCTCCTGAATAGAAATGGTTTGAAATGGCCGGTAAGTAATTGTCTGGCCATCTATTTCGACACCGACAATATAGTTAGGTCGGGCTGGCGAAGCAACAGGTTTTTGCGGCAGGAGTCATTGTTGCAACCGGATTCACACAAAGGTCCTCTGCGAGCCTGATCCGTGGAGAAGAAGTGGGGGAGAAGGCAGGAATGCTCTCAATCTGGTCGCCGATTCTGCCGACCAGATGAACATGACAAACAGCAATACCAAGACTGACTCTCAGCCCAAGACAAGCCGCTGCTCCTTTGTTGAAACCTGCTACATGGCCGAGGATCTGAAGTGTTTCGGATACAAGATTGATTGCCCCCTCTACCGCGAATCAAACGGCCAGTCATGTAGCAAAGAAGACTTTGACCGGGCCATGGATACCCTGATTGACAGCACCTTGACCAAATACCGCGCCTGATCACCTGACTGCGGACCTCCTCGCGGGTTCGCAACTCTTCGGAAAAATATTCCCCCGCCGCCGGACCTTCGCTTCCCGATATTCGCCGGTGACTCCGCCCTATCGCATTCGTAAAGAGCAACACGCCAAGCACTTGCGTGGATTTGCAGGCTGTGGCACGGGGTCTGCTTTCTCTTGGGTGGAGAAAACTATGATTAAAGGTATATACACCTCAGCCTCGGGGATGATTCCCCACGTTAAGAAGCAGGAGTTGGCGGCCAATAACCTGTCCAACGCCTCGACGTCCGGTTTTAAGAAGGACTCGCTTTTCACGCGTCAACTCTCACAAGCCGAGAAGAAAGTCCGCGCCCAGCAGGCTGATTGGATTCAGCCCATGGTCGACCAAGTCTATACCGACTTCTCGCCCGGCGTCTTCGACCGAACTGGCAATGCTCTCGATCTGGCGATCGACGGTGACGGTTTCTTCCAGCTGGAGACTCCGGATGGACAGACCGTGCTTACTCGGTCCGGATCATTCACGGTCAATCCTGAAGGCCAGGTCGTGTTTCCCGGCGGAGCTCGCCTTGTAGGTGAGGGAGGACCTGTCGAAGTCGGCGATGGTACGGTTTCCGTCTCATTCACCGGCGAGGTTCAAGTCGATGGCTTGACGGCCAGTAGAATTACGCCGAAGACCGTAGCCAATCTGATGGATCTCCAGAAAATCGGTGGATCAACATATGTCATCCCGGAAGGGACCGAATTGATCTCCATTGAGACATCCACTATCCGGCAGGGATACCTGGAAACATCGAATGTCGACATTGTCACTGAGATGGTCAATATGATCACCTCATTTAGAAATTACGAAGCAAACGCCAAGTCGATGCAATCACAGGATTCATCGCTTGAGCAACTATTCAACCGCGTGGGCGGCCGAAACTAGATCATGGATGAACTAGGAGATAGACGATGCTAAAAGCAATGCGAACCGCGTCCTCTGGCATGATGAGTCAGCAGATGAATGTGGACAACATCGCCAACAACCTGGCCAACGTCAATACCACTGGCTTCAAGCAAAGCCGGGTGGAGTTCCAGGATGTGTTGTACCAGAAGTACCGCAGGGCGGGGACGGCAACAGCCATCGGTAGTGAAGTGCCCAATGAGCTTTCGGTTGGTTATGGAACCAGACCCGTGTCAACGGTTCGCCAGTTTTCGACCGGCGACCTCAGCTCCACAGGCAATCCCCTGGACATGGCTCTCGACGGTGATGGTTTCTTCCAGATACAGTATTCGGATGGTACGACGGTTTATACCCGCGATGGCGGCTTCAAGATGTCTGCTGACGGGCGGATCGTTAATACCGACGGTTTCCCTATCCTCCCGGAGATCACTGTCCCGGAAGACGCCATGTCAGTCTCCATTAGTGCCACCGGTATTGTCCAGGTGCAGCAGCAAGGTCAGGACGAGGCCAGCGATGTAGGTCAGATTGAACTGGCACGCTTTGTCAACCCGGCCGGCTTGTCTGCCATGGGGCACAATCTGTATTCCATTACCGGGGCCTCGGGCGATCCTCTGACCGGTCAGCCCGGTGAGAGCGGTTTGGGCACCGTATATCAAGGCTACCTCGAAATGTCCAACGTCAACGTGGTTGACGAAATGGTCAATATGATCGTGGCCCAAAGGGCTTACGAGATGAACTCAAAGGCGATTCAAACCGCCGATGATATGTCCGGAATCGCTAACAATCTCAAGAGGTAGGTTAGTATGAAGACCTTTATGAGGATAGCTTTGGCGATTCTGTTCCTGGCGATGACTATGATCATTCCTGCTTTGGCCATGACCAGTGCCGAGGCGGTGCGGGAACACATGCTCGCACTGTATGAGCTGGATCCCGCCATATATCAGGTGGAGATTTTGTCAAATCCACTGGAGGACGTCACTATAAACCCGGGGGAGTTCTCTCTTAGACCCCTGACCAAGTCGGAACCTCTGGGCGTGTTTTCCATAATGGCCACGGTCCGACGCGACGGCAAAGAGGTCGGGTCCGGACAAGTTCGCATGCTCATCTCTCGTTTCGAGACGGTGTTGGTTTCGACCGACCGGATCCAGAGAGGCGACGGGTTGCTGCCGGAGATGGTCGAAGAGCGCCGTATGGACGTGTCCGATCTACGCGAGAAGCCGCTGACGAGTGTCGATGAACTGCTCGGATTTCAGGCTGGCCGCAATCTACGCAAGGGCTCGATTCTATCGACCGGAGACCTCGAACAGATTCCCGACGTGGAGCGCGGTCGCGGTCTTACGATCGTTTATCAGACCGGTCTGTGTCGCGTCACAGCGGCCGGCGAGGCCATGCAGACCGGCGTTACCGGTGACTATATCAAAGTTAGGAACAAAGCTACGAAGAAGATCATCACGGCCCGTGTCATGGATGGCACGGAAGTGATAGTTGATCACTAAACTGTAACGGAGTCAGATCAAAATGAACTATCGGAAAGTCTTTCTGATCGTACTTGCTCTTCTGTTGTTGCCCTTCACGATCCGCGTCATGGGCGCCGATTTTGGACAGGCCCAGTCGCTGTTCACAGATATCAAGGCCCACAATGTGGGTGACGTCCTGACCGTACTCGTTTACGAGCAGAGCCAGGCCTCCCAGCAGATCAGCAGCAAAAACGAAAAAACGGCCACCGGATCAACTTCAGGTGGACCTGGAGTTGGACCGCTCGGTTTCATTCCCTTGTTTGGAGCCGATCTTGAAGCTAAGAATACTCACGATGGCAAGGGCTCAAATTCGCGCAATGGCTCGTTTCGGGCCAAGATGTCCGTCACTGTCGTTGGTGTGAAGCCGAACGGTGATTTGATAATCCAGGGATCCCGTACGATCGGCATCTCTGGTGATCGGGAATCACTGGCTCTCTCGGGAGTTGTTCGTCAGAAGGACGTCACCCCGGATAATACCGTCGATTCGTATCTAATCGCAGACGCCGAGA
>CAZHDS010000076.1:0-13936 GCA_964531495.1 uncultured Ignavibacteriales bacterium | reverse complement strand
CGGGATGAGATAGACTGCGACGGCGAGATTTCGCCACATTCTCGCAGGAAGCTAGAGGAGCTCTTCGGCATGGAGGAGAACACCCTGCCGTACATGCTGATGATCTACGAGCAGATATTCGTGACGGCCAAGGAGGATGGGGAGATGACCGAGAAGGATCATCCGAAGATCAAGACGGCCCAGCTCCGTATCATCGACGAGGAGATCGAGCTGCTTGAGGGCATGAAGATCGAGATGGAGAAGAAGGAGAAACTCGAACTTGAGGCCGAACGCCTGGCTCTTAGCCTTCCGGACGACAAGGCAACCACCCGCACTCTCCGCTACGAGACGACTATCGAACGGCAGCTATACCGCGCCCTAAACCAGCTCGAACGCCTCCAGCGTGCCCGCCAGGGCGACGCCGTTCCTCCCCCGATCAACATCGAGCTATCTGCCAACAGCTAATTATGCGAAACAAAGCCAAACTCATGGTCGTCGTGGCAGCAGCATCAGTTCTTCTCTGCGTGCCCAGGTTGCCAGCCGCAAGAGTTGACATGCGCACTGGCGCGCGCGTATATTGTCTGGAATGAACAATCGGGGATCAGAGGCTTAAGTGACTCACGATCAGAACAAGCGATCAGCAGATTTTCTTCTCCTATCCAATCGGATTCTGGCAGGGGCCGATGGTGATACCCCACTAGTGCATTTCCTGAAGAATACGTCCGAGTTGATTGTTCAATTCAGTGGGAGCGATATCATCAGAATGGTCCTTCACGATCACGACCGACAATATCGTTGTGAGCTAAACCGACGTGCGGGTCAACCGTTTCGGTTTGACGAGATTGGTCAGGATGGCAATCAGAACAACGAATGCAACTGGAGTTACAGCGACAACATCACTCTGGAACGACTATGTCTGGAGGTTGTGGATAAGCAGTGTGATTCATCCAAGCCCTGGTATACGCCGAATGGCAGTCTGTGGTCAGGAGATGTCAAGAATCTCCCGAATCGGGGTCTTCTGTCTTCGGATTCATCGCAGACCTTGGGCATGCGCATCAGCGAGGATTCTGGATCTGTGGCAATCATAGCGGTGGAAGCTGGCACGGCGCGAGTGGGTCTTATGGAGTTAGAGAGCAGTGCCCGTGGTTTCTTTGATCGGCGGCAAGTCGAATCATATGAATTCGTATGCCAATCTCTCGGAATAGCTCTTGCTCAACGAAGGCTGCGGGGGGCATTGGGGGAACGAATCAAGGAACTGACCTGTCTCTACGGTATAGCCAAGCTGGCCGCCCAGCCAGAGCTCACGCTTGAGGGAGTATTGCGTAGAAGCACTGAATTGCTGCCGCGAGGTTGGCTCTATCCGGAGACATGCTGCGCGCGGATTGTGTTTGACGACCGAGTCCACGCATCTAGTGGTTATCGGAAACCATGTCAGTCTATGAGATCAAGTATCGGCATTCATGGGAAAGAGCTCGGCTTCGTCGAGGTTGGATATGTCTGGGAAAAGCCACTCCTCGATGAGGGTCCCTTTCTTAGCGAAGAGCGCAGTCTCCTTGATGCCGTGGCTCACGAGTTATCCATAATAGTTGAACAGAAGCAAGCGGCGGCTGAAAGGTCAAGGTTGCGCGACCAACTTCTCCGGACCGATCGCCTAGCAACCATTGGTCAGCTGGGAGCAGGGTTGGCTCATGAGCTCAACGAGCCATTGGCCAGTATCCTAGGTTATGCCCAGCTGATGGCTAAGGATGAAAGTCTTAGGCCTCAGACTAGTCAGGACCTAGACCGGATTGTATCAGCCTCCCTGCACGCTCGCGAAGTCATAGCAAAGCTGCTGGTGTTCGCCAGGGATAAGGCTCCCACCAGGGTCCCGATTGATCTCAACGTTGTCATCGAGGAGGGTCTTTACTTCTTCGCATCCAGATGCGCGAAGGTTGGAGTCGAGTTGTCATGTGACCTATCGGTGGATCTGCCGACGATCATGGCCGACCGTTCCGAGCTGCTTCAGGTACTGATGAATTTCGCCGTCAATTCGATTCAGGCTATGCCTGAAGGCGGCCACTTGACCATCTCAACCGATTGCGATGGCTGCCAAGTACTGCTGACAATAGAGGACACCGGGATAGGAATGAATAGCGACGTTCGCGAACGTATCTTCGAGCCATTTTTCACGACCAAGGATGTTGACGAGGGTACGGGTCTGGGATTGTCGGTTGTTCACGGTATTGTCGTTGCCCACGGCGGGACCGTTGACGTGGAGAGCAAAGTTGGCTTGGGGACCAAGTTCGTGGTCCGGCTACCGATATCAGCCTCGCATACGCAAGGGAGACCAATAGATGACTAAGGCGGACTCCGGACACCACATTCTGGTCGTCGATGACACCCCCGAGACCTTGGAAGTGCTCCAGCGGAATCTCAACTTGAAGGGATATCTGGTGTACACCGCTTCGAGCGTGGACGAGGCCCTCCGCATCCTTGATGCCGAATCGATTGATCTTGTCGTGACCGATTACCGGATGCCTCGTGTGAGCGGCTTGGACCTGGTCAGGCATGTTCGAGAGAACTTCAAGGACACTGAGGTCATGATGATAACCGGCTACGCCTCAATCGAGGGAGCGGTCGAGGCTGTGAAGCACGGCGCCGAGGACTATCTGGCCAAACCCTTCACCGATGACGAGCTCTTCGCGGCTGTCCAGAGAGCCCTTGACAAACTGCAGGCCTCGCGTGCCAGCCGTACTCCGTCTTCTGAAGAGGGCTGCCAGCGGTATGGTCTTCTGGGGGATTCCAAGGCCATTCATAGTGTTCTTGCGGCAATCCAGAAAGCCGGCACGACTCCAGCCACGGTGCTCATCACCGGTGAAAGCGGGACGGGAAAGGAATTGGTGGCGCGGGCAATTCACTACAACAGTAGCCGAGCCTCAGCCCCCTTCGTACCCATCAATTGCGGTGGAATCCCTGAGGCACTGCTCGAAAGTGAGCTCTTCGGGCATGTGCGAGGTGCTTTTACAGGGGCCACCGAGACCAGGGCAGGGTTCTTTCAGACCGCTGAAAGGGGATCAATATTCCTGGACGAAATCAGTGAGACAAGCTTGGGGATGCAGGTCAAACTGCTCCGCGTACTCCAGGACAAGGAAGTAGGTATGGTCGGGGATGCACGCACTCGAAAGGTCGACATTCGTATCCTGGCCGCTACTAACAAGGACCTCCAGACTCTCGTTGAGAAGCAACTCTTTCGCCAGGACCTGTTCTTCCGGCTTAGCGTCATCACGATCACGGTCCCGCCGCTTCGACAAAGGGGCAATGACGTTTTGATCCTTGCCCGCCACTTTGCAATCAAGTTTGCCAAGGAATCGGGCAAGCCGCCACTCCGCTTCTCCGATAGTGCGCTTAAGGCCTTGATGAACTATGATTGGCCTGGGAACGTGAGGGAACTTGAGAACGTCGTGCAGCGGCTGGTAGTCATGACCGATGGCGATACGGTCACGGCCACCGACTTCCCCTCTCCCATGCGGTTTTCTGCCCAGCGTCATTCAGGTCTTGATCGCACATTGGCCCAGGTGGAGAGAGAGCACATTCGCAACGTTCTGGCCAGCGTGGGCGGCAACAAGACTCGCGCCGCTGAACTGCTGAGCATCGACCGCAAGACCCTCAGGGAGAAGCTGAGGACCGAGGAGTCTTCTCAAGACTGACTCCACGGGGCGGGGAGTTTCTCCCCGTTGGTTCATAATTCCCCGTTATACATTGACAGGTTTGGTGTGATTGATATCAGCCCTGCCGTTGTCCGGTCTCTCGCACTCGCGAAAGATTCAATATAACTCATTGCTTCACAAAGACGTAGAGCGCTGACCGACGTGACCATACTTACAATAGCAGCCCACCTTAGTGATCTTTTTCACATTGGCACGATCGTTGCTATTCCCAGAATGCGAGCGGAAACATTTTGGTGAGAGGACGACGAGATCATGATCGAATCCAGCGGAGCACAAATCACATCGGTGGAGGGCCACGGGATGACAGCACCGGAAGCATTCATTGGGCTCTGTCTTACCTGCAACAACTCCGGTACATGTGTTTACCGGAATCGCCGCGGGACAGACGCCATCTACTGCGAACTCTATGACGGATATGCCATTCCTCAGAACGGCCATGGCTCCAAGATGACCGGCGCCGCTGTCGTGGGCGGTTCACTGGACGCGGGAGCAACCCAAACAAGAGGTTTGTGCGTGAATTGTGAGCACCGTGACTCGTGCCAACTGGCGAAGCCGGAAAGTGGCGTCTGGCACTGTGAGGAATACGAATGACTGTTGCAGGTGGAACAAGATAATGACTGCTGAAGCACAATCGGCCCCAGTAAATGAGAATGGCCCTGCTGAGGGAAGTCTCATCTCCACATTGGAGAAAATTCAGTCCAGATATGGCTACCTGCCGGAAGATGCTCTGAGAGCAGTTGCCGAACAGACGGGCCGCTCTCTGACCGACATCTATGGCGTAGCAACATTCTACCGGTCATTCAGCCTCGAGCCACGCGGGAAACACCTTGTCTCAGTGTGCCTGGGAACAGCGTGTCACGTACGAGGTGGTCCGGCCATCGCCGAGGAAATTCAACAGCAGCTGGGAATCCGACCAGGTGAGACGACTTCCGACAAAGAATTCACGCTTGAGGCGGTCAACTGTCTTGGCGCCTGTGCTCTCGGTCCTGTCGTCGTCGTCGATGGTCGTTATTTCCCTAGCGTCAAGACATCCATGGTCAAAGAAATCCTGGACAAGACGCGTGCGGGTCTCGACGAAATCGAGGTCACTACTGATCAGCGAGTATTCCCCTTGGAAGTGAGCTGTGCCCATTGCAACCACAGCTTGATGGATGCCCGGCATGTGATCGATGGCCATCCGCCCATCCGTGTAACGGTCTCGTTCGGCAACCACCACGGCTGGATGATGCTGTCAAGTCTGTACGGAAGCTATAGAGTGTCTACTGAGCGCGAGATACCACCCGATACCATCCTCAACATGTTCTGTACTCATTGCCATGCGGAATTGATCGGCGGAGCCAAGTGCGGTGAGTGTGACGCACGAATGGTGCCGATGGTTGTTCGCGGAGGCGGCATTGTTCAGATATGCTCCCGTAGCGGATGCAAAGGACATATGCTTGATCTTGGTGGCACTACCTTTGACTGATGGACGGTTGATGCCGTCTACTAGGAGAGATCACTTAAATGAGAAAGCTTATAGCGGTTGATGACCTCCGTGGTTATCGGCAACGCATCCTGGCCGACAAGGATGCTGAGAACAAGCGTCCCACCCTGGTTGTCTGTGCCGGAACAGGAGGACAGGCCAGTGGGGCCAACAACGTCCTCAGGGTCATTAAGCGGTATATCCTTGAGCGTTCCATGCAGGAGAAAGTCGCTCTCAGGATCACAGGCTGCCAGGGTTTCTGTGAGATGGATCCGTTCATTTTGGTGGAACCCGGCCAGCATTTGTACCCCAAACTCCGCATGGAGGATGTGCCCAAGGTTATTGAGGCGGCGGTGGGCGGTTTTATTGATGAGGGTTTGATTTATAAAGAGCCGCTCCAGCAGAGGAGCTGCCGCTGTCAATCGGAGATTCCCTTCTTCAAGAAGCAGACTCGAACTATACTAGGATATAACCAGCGACTGGACCCTATCAGAATACTCAACTACATCGAGGTTGGTGGTTATGCCGCAACAGAAAAAGTCCTTACCAATCCCGATCCCGATTGGATCATCGGCGAGGTTCTGAAATCCGGCATAAGGGGCCGAGGAGGAGCAGGCTTCCCGACCGGAAAAAAATGGGAACTCGCTCGTGCAGCTGGACGAGACGGCGAGCAGAAGTATGTAATCTGCAATGCTGACGAGGGCGATCCCGGGGCATATATGGACCGTAGCCTGCTTGAGGGTAATCCTCACACTATAATCGAGGGAATGCTGATTGCCGGAGTTGCCATGGGAGCGACGAAGGGCATCATTTATGTCCGCAGCGAGTATCCTCTGGCCATCAAGCATACATTGATCGCCCTTCGTCAAGCGCGCGAGCTGGGCGTTCTGGGTTGCGATATCCTCGGAACCGGGATCGATTTCGACATCGAGGTTGTTCGCGGTGCTGGCGCATTTGTATGCGGAGAGGAAACAGCGCTGATTCGATCGATTGAGGGCTACATCGGCGAGCCCCGACAACGCCCACCCTACCCCATTGAGAAGGGACTCTGGAGGCACCCCACCTGCATCAATAACGTTGAGACGCTTGCAAATATCCACGTGATCATTGAAAACGGAGGGGACGAGTACGCGAAGATAGGTATACCGGGAAACACAGGAACGAAGATATTCTCTTTGGTCGGGAAGATCAAGAACACGGGATTGGTAGAGGTTCCACTCGGCACAAAACTCAGCGAAGTAGTGTATGACATCGGTGGCGGTCCTGTCGGCGCCGCCAAGATCAAGGCCGTTCAAACCGGCGGGCCCTCCGGTGGTTGCATTCCGGCTAGCATGTTCGACCTGTCGATCGACTACGATAGTCTGTCCAAGGCTGGTTCAATTATGGGCTCGGGCGGTATGATCGTCATGGACGAAAACACGTGCATGGTGGATGTGGCCAGGTACTTCATGAGTTTCCTCAGCGATGAGTCCTGCGGCAAGTGTTACACATGCCGAAAGGGTACGCAACGCATGTTCGAAATTCTTGACGATATCTCTAAGGGGCGGGCTAAGATGGAGGATTTGGATCTTCTGGAGGAGCTGGCTCTAGTCGTTAGGGATACAACGATGTGTGGCCTGGGGCAATCAGCGGCCAACCCTGTTCTCAGCACTTTGCGCTATTTCCGGAGTGAGTACGAGCGCCATATCAGAGACAAGCGATGCGATGCATTTGTCTGCAAGGAACTGGTGGGATCTCCCTGCCAATCAGCCTGTCCGCTCGGTACTGAAGCCTGGCGTTACACGGCCCATATTGCACGCGGAGAATACCAGGAAGCCTATCAGGCCATCCGTGAGCCCAATCCGTTCCCCTCGGTATGCGCCCGCGTTTGTCATCATCCCTGCGAAAGTCAGTGTCGGGCCGGGACAAGCGGTGGCGAGGCGATTGCCATTCGGTCATTGAAACGTTTTGTCACGGACCGGATCGATCCCTCGCAGTATGAACCAGTAAGAGAGGCTTGGACGGACGGCGAGGCGCCGCGCGTGGCTGTCATCGGATCGGGCCCGGCCGGTCTGACGACTGCCCACTATCTCTCGCTGAAAGGCTACAAGGTAACCGTTTTCGAAGCGGAGCCGGAGCCGGGCGGCATGCTATACTGTGCGATTCCCACCTACCGCCTGCCGCACCAGATTATCAAGAGAGAAATTGACGCCTTAATAGATGATAACATCACGCTCAAATGCAACACAGCGCTTGGTCGTGACATCACTGTTGACGGACTGTTCGAAGATGGCTTCCAAGCGGTACTGCTCGCCTTGGGGGCTCACAAAAGCAAGCCTCTCAAGCTTGTAAATGAGGATGCCGACGGCGTCTATCCATCCATCGAGTTCCTCAAGGCCCTCAACGTGAGGGGCGAACATCTGGCACGAGGTCGAGTCGGCGTTATTGGCGGTGGCAACTCAGCCATTGATGCCGCTCGGTTGGCCCTTCGTCAGAAGGATGTTGACAGTGTGACCATTCTGTATCGTCGCACCCGCGATGAAATGCCTGCCTTCGCCGAGGAGATCGAAGCCGCTGACCAGGAAGGTATCAATATCCAAACACTGGTGTCTCCGACAAAGGTGATCGTCGAAGATGGGCATCTGAAGGGACTTGAGTGTGTTCGCAATGAGTTGGGTGAAATCGACTCGAGTGGCCGGCGGCGACCAGTGCCCATGAGCGGCACCGAACGGGTTGTGGAACTTGATACTCTGATAGTAGCTATCGGCGAGGACTCTGGAATCGACGCCATCGGGCCAGCACGTCTGAGTCAAATTGAGACCACCCGATGGAATACTGTCAAGGTCGCCCCTGAAACGCTTCTCACCAATCGACCGGGAGTATTCGCCGCTGGCGACGTCGTCACCGGACCGAACACGGTGGTCGAGGCAATTGCCGCCGGCAAACGCGCTGCACTAATGATTGATCGGTTCGTTCGGAAGGAAAAATTGACTCAGCCTGCTGAACCGTGCCTTCCCCGTATCTATGTCGAACCCGCCGGTGAAGACACCCGGGAAGCTGCGGCAAGGAGGGTCGAGACGCCCCGTGCGCCAGCGGAATGGCGCACTCGCAACTTCGCCGAAGTAGAAGTGTCACTCTCGGTCGATGAGGCCACGCACGAGGCCTGTCGATGCCTTCGTTGTGATCTAGAATTCACCAAGCCCGCGGAATTGGCAGACGAAACGAAGACTGCAACCGCTGCAACCGGAGGGAAATGACCGTGGTCACGCTCTACATTAACGGATTGAAGGTCTCAGTGGAGAACGGTGCGACGCTGCTTGAAGCCGCCAAGTTCCTCGGTTTTCCCATTCCGACTTTGTGTCACCAGGACGGGCTGTCGCCCTACGGTGCCTGCCGGCTATGCGTGGTGGAAATCGGTGAGGGAACGAGAACCAGGCTGGTTTCCTCGTGTACTTATCCGGCTGAAGAAGGCTTGCATGTCCGCACTGCTTCGAGACGCGTGATGCGCGCACGGAAGATGATCCTGGAACTCCTGCTGGCTTCCTGTCCTCAATCCAAGATCATCCAGGATCTGGCTTCCGCGCACAACATTCGTCAGCAGCGATTCCGGCAGGAGCATGAAGACTGCATCCTGTGCGGGCTCTGTGTTCGCATGTGCGAGGAACAGATGATGGCCAAAGCTATCGGTTTCCGGGGACGCGGTCGAGATCGAAGTATCGGTACGCCGTTCGACGTCAACTCGGATGTCTGCCGTCAGTGCGGCGGGTGCGCCTATGTCTGTCCGGCCTGTTCGCTGAGATGCACCTATACCGATCCGGACAAGGCTATCTGCGGCGGTTGTGCCAATTTGAGTCCGCCGTGCATAGACAAAGAGACGTTTGAAGATATGATGTGTTACATGCAACCGTGTGTGGCGTGTGAAATAAAGAAAGAC
Organism: uncultured Ignavibacteriales bacterium; assembly: GCA_964531495.1. Classification (GTDB taxonomy): domain Bacteria; phylum Zixibacteria; class MSB-5A5; order GN15; family FEB-12; genus DAOSXA01. The sequence goes on along the minus strand of CAZHDS010000076.1, from coordinate 4,875 downwards.
TGAGATCGGCACCGGAGGAAATACGATGTCCACTACGTTTTCAAGGATCAATTCATCAGCGGCGACTCTGACCAAGAATCGTACAGAAGATTCGGTCTCGCCAAACTCAGGCATGTGCACGACTTGTGTCGACGGCTGTATAGGCATGTGCGAGATCGGGAAGTCGGCTTTCAGGGGACACGAAGTGATTTATCCACAACCGTTCGGAGTGATCACTACGGCTTCTGAGAAGACCTACCCCATTGACTACTCCCACTTCAATATCATGGGTACCGCCGTCGGGGCCAAAGGTATCGAAGCGGACAGTGACATAGCCATCTTCCCGAATGTCAATCTCGAAGTGCGATTCGGGCATGACAAAGGACTCAAGTTCCGCTATCCATTCATGATTCCAGGAATCGGCTCGACTGATATTGCCAAGAACAACTGGGAAGGACTAGCTATTGGTACTGCCCTGTCAGGTACCGGGCTGACCATCGGAGAAAACGTGGTTGGCATGGACTCGGAGGCGGTCATCAAGGACGGCCGTGTGGTTTCCGCCGTTGACCTGAAGCGTCGCGTAAAGCTCTTCACAGATAACCAGCGTGATGGCTATGGAGCCATTATCGTCCAGGCGAATGTGGAAGACACTCGGTTGGGCATTCAGGAATACGCCATCGAGAAGCTGGGTGCCCAGGTAGTAGAGATGAAGTGGGGCCAAGGTGCCAAGAACATCGGCGGTGAGGTCAAGATCAAGAACCTCAAGAAAGCCCAGATGCTCTATGAGCGCGGTTACGTGGTCCTGCCCGACCCGACTGATCCAGACGTCATCAAGTCTTATGAGCGCGGCGCGTTCAAGGAGTTTGAGAGACACTCTCGATTGGGAATGGTGGAAGAAGAGTCTTTTGCCCGAAGAGTTGAAGAGTTGCGCAAAGCCGGTGCCAAATACATCACACTCAAGACAGGTGCCTATACTCCGGCTGATCTCGCGCGCGCGGTTAAGTATGCCTCCAAGTACAAACTCGACCTGCTCACCGTGGATGGTGCTGGAGGCGGCACCGGAATGAGTCCATGGCGGATGATGAACGAATGGGGAATGCCGCCGGTTGAGTTGCATTCTCTGATGTATCAGTACGCGAAGCGCCTCGCTGACAAGGGCGAGTACGTCCCGGCGATGGCCCCGGCGGGAGGGTTCACCTTTGAGGACCAGATTTTCAAGGGATTAGCTCTCGGTGCCCCCTTTACGAGACTGATTGGAATGGCTCGTAGCCCGATCGCCGCTGCCATGGTTGGCAAGACGCTCGGGATGGCCATCGATGCCCACCAGCTGCCCGTATACGTGGAGCGCTTCGGACAGACGCGCGATGAGATATTCGTAACGTCCGGCGAGCTGCGTAAGGAACTTGGTGACAAGGAATTCGAGGCTCTCCCGGCAGGCGCCATCGGACTCTACACCTACTACGAGCGATTGGCTCAGGGGCTTCGTCAGCTCATGTGCGGGAGCCGGAAATTCACTCTTGCCAACATAGAACGAACAGACATCGCCTGTCTGACGCGCGAAGCCTCCGATGTCAGCGGGATTCAGTACATAATGGATGTCAGCAAGTCGGAGGTTGACGACATCCTCAATAGCTAACCCACAAAATCAGCAGCCGGGAGCCCGGTTCCAGACTAGACACTGGAATCCGTGTTAACCGATCCAATAGATCGGTAACCGGCTACTGTGTTCCTTAAAGCAGCCTCCTGCCGCAGGCCTGGGTCGAAAGATACCATCCTGTGGCAGGAGTGCTAACAATATCTTCCGCTACTGAACGAGCAACGGACACACGCCGATGCGGACGGGTCAGGCGCGGAAGAAGACTGCATCCTTGGAAGAAGTCCATGAATAGACTCATCCAATCCCTCCAGGAACGAGCCAATGAGCTAGAATGCCTGTATCAGATCGAGGAGGCACTACAGAATCCAGAAGCTCCCTTGGACGAAGTCTGCCCGCGACTTATCCAGATAATTCCCTCAGGCTGGCAGTACCCTGACCTTTGCATGGTGCGGATTAGGATTGAGGGCAGCACCTTCTGCTCTCCCGGCTTCGCGGAAACCGCATGGACAATCAGCGCGCAGGTTGATATCGAAGGAACAATGGCAGGCAGTGTTGACGTATTCTACTCTCGGGAGACATCAGGCGGGGATGACGGTCCCTTCCTGATGGAAGAGACTCAGTTGCTCAGGGCAATTGGCCGGCGTTTGGGCTGTTTTGTCGCATACCGAACGGTGCTGCGGAAGGTCCGGAAGCTGGGCGGGGCGGCGGCGGACACGACAGAGCAGAGAAATCACAAGTGGCAGAGGATCCTTCATGTTTTCAAACTGACCGACCCAGAGCTATATCTGAGTATCGCCCGCAAGATGATGTATCAGCTATGCGCTAGTGGAATCACGGAGGCCGAGGAGTTTCTCCAACCCCCCAGATCGACGTCTTTCGTTGCAAGTGCTGAGTTGCGGGAAGACTGGAACGTACCTCACCGTCGTCGAAAGACGCGCCTAGTCAAGAACCTAGGTACCGTGGCTTTTGAGATCGCCGTCAGGCATTTCAGCGACGAACGCATACAGTTTCTGGTGGAGAAATGGTATAGAGAGGACAAACTCAGTCACTTGGAGCGGTTGATCAGCGGCAACTGGCCGATGACGGAACTGGGCAACACCATCCGTAATTATTATCCAGCCTCTTCCGGTGATCATGTCACTCAATCGGCGGGTGAGAAGGGCGTGCTCGTTTCGCTGATTCGCAGAGTCCTTTCGGATCAGCTGCAATACATCAATACAGCGAAACGTTTCATGCATGTTGCCGACATGGGCCAACTACTGGAGCGGGTCGTCTGTTGCAAGGATAGCATTGGCAAACTCGGGGGAAAGAGCGCCGGAATATACCTTGCCGCCCAGATCCTGAGGGCGAGGGCGAAGGACTCCGAATTGCTCGATAGGGTTAAAGTCCCCAGAACCTGGCATGTCACTTCAGACGCAATGCGGCACTTTGTTCGATTGAACGGTTTTGATGATGTCATCGATCAGAAGTACAAGGAGCCCGACCAGATTTACTATGAGTACCCGTACATCGTGCAGACGTTCAAGAGCGCGCGGTTCCCGCCTGAGATGATAAATGGTCTGACCGTTGCGCTTGACTATTTCGGAGACCGTCCGCTCATCGTTAGAAGCTCCAGCCTGCTCGAAGACCGAGCTGGAGCCGTCTTCTCCGGGAAGTATCGGAGCCTGTTTCTGGCCAACCAAGGTGACCGGCACGAACGACTGGATGCCCTGACTGATGCCATCTCGGAAGTATACGCCTCCACTTTCTGCCCCGATGCAATCGAATATCGGAGCGAGCGTGGTTTGCTGGACTTCGTTGAGGAGATGGGCATCATAATCCAGGAGGTAGTAGGAACCAGAGTTGGCGATTACTTCCTACCCACCTTCGCCGGGGTCGCTTTCGGGAGCAATGAATTCCGCTGGTCCCCGCGAATCAAACGTGAAGATGGTTTGCTACGCCTAGTGCCCGGCCTGGGTACACGTGCTGTGGATCGGATGGATGATGACTATCCTGTTCTGGTTGCTCCAGGACAACCTGGACTCCGGGTCAATGTCTGTACCGATGAGATTATCCGCTATTCCCCAAAGAAAATCGACGTCATCAATCTGGCTACGAATGACCTTGAGACACTGAACATCGATGATTTCCTGTCTCAGGTCGGGACGGCTCTTCCCGGAGTCGAAAATATGCTCTCCGTGCTTACAGATGACCAGATATTAAGACCGGTGAGGTTGGGAGATAATCCCGGCGGCAAAGGCATGGTAGTAACATTTGAGCGATTGATCACCAATACGCAATTTGTCAAACAGATGCAGACCATTCTTACAACGCTGGAGCAGGAAATTGGACTCCCCGTTGATGTGGAATTCGCCTCCGATGGTAAGAACCTGTATTTGCTGCAGTGTCGTCCCCAGAGTTCCTTCGCCCAAAGCGCGCCCACCCCTATTCCACGGGACATTCCTAGTGATCGGATCGTATTCACCGCCAATCGCTATGTCTCCAATGGTAGTGTTCCCGACATTACACACGTTGTCTATGTGGTCAGCAGTGAGTATGAGAAGTTGTCCAGCCGGTCAGAATTGATCTCAGTCGGAAGAGCCGTAGGCAAACTCAATAGGCTGCTTCCGAAAAGAAAGTTCATTCTGATGGGGCCGGGACGATGGGGCAGCCGAGGAGATATCAAACTGGGAGTAAGAGTTACCTACTCAGACATCAACAACACAGCTGTCTTGATAGAGATTGCTCATCAGAAGGGGGACTACCTCCCGGATCTCTCCTTTGGTACACATTTCTTCCAGGATCTTGTCGAGGCGAACATACGCTACCTTCCTCTCTATCCAGACAAACGAGGAGTGGTTTTCAACAGACGCTTTCTGGAGTCAAGCCAGAATAGTCTGGTCGACATTCTTCCCGAATTTGCTGCTCTGTCCGACGTCATTCGTGTAATCGATGTGCCCAGAAACACCGATGGCAAGGTGTTGAGAGTATTGTTGAATGCCGACCATCACAAGGCAATGGGACTGCTCGTGACTCCCACGTGTGTGTCATCGATTATCATAGCCTAGGGTCAGAAGCTGAATCTCAGCCGGAAAGTTCTGTGTATTGATTCATCAAACCCGCCATTATCGTATCCGCTTGTTACGCCACTCGTTACAATCCCCAATATCGTTAACGTACAAAGAACTTCTTGCAGGTTGGTTCTGTGTCTTGCGGCTTCACAACACTCGGTTTTGACAATCGGCATGATATGGATAGTATTTATGATGTGTCTTTCCGTGACGTTTCCGACACAATGTTATAGAACCTTCATGAGGAAA